>NZ_JBAZKR010000051.1:0-30934 GCF_041650655.1 Zavarzinia sp. | reverse complement strand
GGGTTGATGGCCAGGAATTCCGGCGTCTTCTGCTCGCCCGCCATGATGTTCACGGCATGGACCTCGTAGGGCAGGCCCAGTTCTTCGAGCGTGACCGAAGCCTTCCAGCCGTTGGGGGTGGGGGCGGTATAGAGGTCGATCATGGTTTCTTCCCTTGCCGTCACGCGGCCAATGCGGCGAAGGCGCCGCTTCCGAGCAATGGGGCGAGGTCAACGCCCCATGGAGCTTCCGCCCTTCTCCCCTCCAGGTTCTTCTTGCCGTCGTCGCGGGCTCAGCCGGATTCCGGTGCCGTCGCGGTCAGGCTGCGGATCAGGGCGCGGCAGGTCGCGATGGTCGCGGCAATGAAACTCTCTCGGTCGTAAAGGTCCGGATTTTCGAGCTTCCAGGTGGTCAGCATGGCCACCGTGATCTGCAGGGCGAGGCTGATGGCGAGGCCGTGACGCTCCGCCGGCAGGGCGGCCAGATGGCGGTGCATCTCCGCCACCAGGGTGTTCATGCCAGGATAATTCAGCGTGCGCGAGACCCGAAGGATGTCGAAGCCCGGGCGCGAGGTGAACTGGCGGAGGAAGCGGAGATAGGCGAGGCCCTCGTCCCCCTCGCCCACCTCGTCGATCAGGGGATCGACCATGGCGCGCAGGCAGGTGTTCAGGCTGGCATTCGGTTCCGCCAGTCCGCGCGGATTGACGATGGCGAGCCTTCGGTCGTCGATCGGCTTCAGATATTGGAGCAGGATGGCGTGATAGAGTCCCTCGCGCGAGCCGAAGTGATATTGCAGCGCCGTCTGGTTGCGCTGGCCGGCGGCGTCCAGGATCTCGGCGGTGCGCACGCCCTCGAAGCCGCGCTCGCCGAACAGGCGAAGCGCGCTCGCCATGATCGCCTCGCGGCCACTCGGGGCCGGCGCCTCCGCGGCCGAGGCCTTGGGCTTGCGACCGGTGCGCCGCCCTCTCGCCTTGTCCGTTCCGTCTGCCGAATCCCGCATCACCACCTGCCGGCCACTGTCCCTTATCACCTATGGGATAATGGAATACATTATTTCTTGCAAGACAGACGTGACTCGCCGTGACACTTTCCCTTGCACGGATTGATGGCCTTCATTAATGTCTTCGATTAATGAAGGCGCGGAAATCGCGTTTGACGCCGGGGGAGGCGCATGGGGCAGGGGAAGAAGTGGCGGGCCTTCGCGGGGGCCCTCGGCGGTTGCGCCCTCATGCCGGTCGCATCGGCGGCCTATGAGGCGGAACTGGGCGAAGTCAGCCTGACCGTGGTGACCGCGCTCAGCGTCGGCGCCCAGATCCGCATGGAGGGGCAGAACCCACGCAATTATTGCGTCGCCAACGGCGGACAATATCCCAACACGAGTTGCAACACCGACGACGGCAACCTGAATTTCGAGCGCTATGATTTCGTCTCGACGCCGATGCGGCTCAGTTCGGAACTGACCGCGACCTGGCGCGATTTCGCCCTCTACCTCCGCGGCACGGCGCTCTACGACGCCTTGCTCGACCACAACGACCTGGCCGCCAACGGCTCGGCCGCGCGCGACTACCGGGGCGAGCTGTCGCCCCGCGCCCATGATGCCGCCGCGGGCTCCGTCGAGCTGCAGGACGCTTATC
Organism: Zavarzinia sp.; assembly: GCF_041650655.1. Taxonomy (GTDB): domain Bacteria; phylum Pseudomonadota; class Alphaproteobacteria; order Zavarziniales; family Zavarziniaceae; genus Zavarzinia. The sequence goes on along the minus strand of NZ_JBAZKR010000051.1, from coordinate 29,321 downwards.
TGCGCGGCAATTTCGACCTGTTCGATCGCCGCCTCACCGTCCGCCTCGGCCAGCAGACGATCATCTGGGGCGAAGCGCTGGTGACCCAGAACGGCATCAATGTGATCAACCCGCTCGACACCTCGAAGCTGCGCGTGCCGGGTTCGGAGCTGCGCGACGCGCTGATCCCGGTGCCCGCGCTCTTCGCCAGCTATAACCTGGGCGGCGGGCTTTCGATGGAAGCCTTCTATCAGTTCAGCTTCCGCCCGTTCCGCACCGAAGTGCCGGGTACCTTCTTCGCCACCAATGATTTCGCCGGGCCGGGCGGGCGCGGCATCGGTGTGGGCGGCGACTACGACGAATATGCGCCCGACACCACCCTGGTCTCGATCCCGCGCGAGGACGACGATTATCCGGGCGGTGCCTTCGACAATTTCGGCCTCGCCTTCCGCTATTACGCGCCGGAACTGAACGACACCGAATTCGGCTTCTACTATGTGCATTACGCGAGCCGGGTGCCGGTGCCCACGGTCTGCGGCCCTTCGGCCGCGGATTACCAGCGTCTGCCGCCCGGCGTCGCCACCGTGCTCGGCCCCTTCATCCCGCCACAGGGGGTCGCCAACGGCGGCTCCGCCCTGCAGGGCGTGATCACCCAGGTTCCGGGGCTCAACCCCTTGGCGCCGGTCCAGGCGAATGCGCGGAACAGCCGCTTCGTCCTCACCTATCCGACCGACATCGACGCCTTTGGCCTGAGCTTCAACACCAAGCTGGAAGCGACCGGCACCGCCCTCAATGGCGAGGTTTCCTTCAAGACCGACGTGCCGGCCAATATCGACGAGACGACCTGGATCAGCGATTTCATCAACGGCCTTTCGGAACTGCCGCTGGCCGGCCCGACCCAGCTCGGCACCAACACGGACCGGACCGGCATGGTCTCGACCATCGGCCGGCGCCACGACGTGCTGACCTTCATCCTGCGCGCGACCCAGGCCTTCGCCGAGAGCGACTTCATTTCCCGCATGCTGGGCGCCGCCGGGGTCACCTGGATCATGGAAGGCGGCCTCATCCATGTCGACATTCCGGACTCTTCGGTGCTCGCCTTCGACGCGCCCGGCACCTATCGCACGCCCGGTACCGGTTACGAACAGGATGCATTGCGTTACAAGGAGGAATATGCCACGGCCTGGTCGGGCGGGCTCACCACCATCGTCCAGGCGCTCTATCCGGACGTGGCGCCCAACCTGAACGTGACCGCCGGCATCGCCCATACCATCGGCCTCGGCGGCAACACGCCGCTGGCCGGCGGCTTCGTCGAGCATGTCAACAACCTGAATTTCTACCTCCAGTTCGACTACATGATCGACTGGCGGCTGCAAGTGAACTACGCCCTGTCCTTCGGTGGCGGGCGCCAGAACATCACGTCCGACCGCGATTTCGTCGGCGTGTCCCTCAGCTATCAGTTCTGAGCCCGGAAGGACCGACGCCATGAAGACGCTGTTCGCCGCCGTGGCGGCCCTCGCCCTCGCCGCTTCCGACGGCCATGCCGCCAACGATGCCGAAAGGCTGGGCCGCGACCTGACCCCTCTCGGCGCCGTCAAGGCCGGCAATGCCGATGGTTCCATTCCGGCCTGGAGCGGCGGCATCACCGCGCCGCCCGCAGGTTACGTCCCGGGCGGGCCGCTGGCCGATCCTTTCGCCGGGGAAAAGCCGCTGTTCAGCATCACCGGCGCCGACGTCGGCAAATACGAAGCCCTGCTGCCGGCGGGGCAGATCGCCATGCTGAAGCGCTACCCGACCTATCACGTCGACGTCTATCCGAGCCATCGGAGCTGCGCCTATCCGAAGGCGGTCTATGACGGCACCAAGCGGAACGTCGCCCAGGCCAAGCTGACCGCCGACGGCAAGGGCATGGTCGATGGAACCATCGGCATTCCCTTCCCCTTCGTCACCACCGGCATCGAGCTGTTCTGGAACCACCGCCTGCGCCCGCGCGGCGGTTTCATGTTCCGGCGCAATTTCGCCCTCGCCGCGGTTTCCAGCACCGGCGACTACAAGCTCGTGAAGATGCGCGACGAAGGCATCAACCACCTGATGGGACCGGGGCGGCGGGCGCCGGGCGATGTCGAGGGCATCCGCCAGCTCCAGAATATCTGGATCACCTATATGGCGACGACGACGGCGCCGGTCCGCCTGTCCGGCCAGATCACCCTGGTCTACGACAATATCGACGATGCGGAGGGCCCGCGCCAGGCCTGGCAATACAACCCGGGCACCCGCCGCGTGCTGCGCGCGCCCGACCTCGCCTTCGACGCGCCGGGTACCAATGCCGACGGCCTCGCCACGGTCGACCAGTTCGACGTCATGAACGGTTCGCCCGAGCGTTACGACTTCACGCGGAAGCCGGACCAGGAAGCGATCATCGGCTACAACGCCTACCGCCTGAAACTGATGCCCTACAAGGACCTGCTGACCAAGGGCCACATCAACCCGGCGGCGCTCCGCTACGAGCGCCACCGCGTCCATGTCGTCGAGGCGACGCTCCGGGAAGGGGCGCGTCACATCTATGCAAAGCGCGTGTTCTTCCAGGACGAGGACAGCTGGGCCTTCGTCGCCGCCAGCCTCTACGACACCCGCGGCAACCTGTGGCGTTTCCAGGAGGCGCCGGTGGTGAATTCCTACGACGTGCCCTTCTGCGGTCCCGCGATGGAAACCTCCCAGGACCTCCAGGCCGACCGCTACCTCGCCTCGCTCATGACCAACGAGGAGAAGATGCCGGACTGGCAGGCCAAGGTGAAGCCGGAGGATTTCACGCCCGACGCGCTCCGCGCGCTCGGCACCCGCTGAAACCGGAGGACACGACATGAACCGGTTCCTGCGCGGCCTCGTCTCCGCCCTCGTCCTGCTCGCCGTCGCCGGGGCCGCGGCCTGGCTGATCGCGGGCGACCGCATCGTGCTGGCCCTGGCCGCCCGGATCGCCGCCGCCAATATGGCGGCCGACCGGATCGCCGCACTGCCCGACGGGCTGCATCTCGTCGTCTGCGGGGCCGGCGGCCCGATGCCGGACCCGGTGCGTTCCGGCCCCTGCCAATTGGTGATCGCCGGTCGTTCCGCCTTCATGGTCGACGCCGGCACCGGCGGCGCCCGCAACCTGCTGCGCATGGGCGTGCGCACCGGCGCGATCACCGCGATCCTGCTGACCCATTTCCATTCCGACCATATCGACGGCCTGGGCGAAGCCCTGATGCTGCGCTGGACCGGCGCCGCCAACAAGACGCCGACCCCGGTCTACGGCCCGCCCGGGGTGGAGACGGTGGTGGCCGGCTTCGACCAGGCCTATTCCCTCGACGACCATTACCGGACCGCCCACCACGGGCCCGAGGTGACGCCACCCGGTGGCGCCGGTGGCATCGCCATGCCCTTCCCGGCGCCGATCGGCGACCAGGGCGTCGTGGTCTACGACAAGGACGGCGTGAAGATCACCGCCTTTGCGGTCGACCATGCCCCGGTCGAACCCGCGGTCGGCTACCGCTTCGATTACAAGGGGCGCAGCCTGGTGATCAGCGGCGACACCAAGGCGAGCCCGAACGTCGAGAAATTCGCGACGGGTGCCGATCTCCTGTCGCACGAAGCCCTGTCGCCCGAAATGGTCGGCGTCTTGCAGGGGGCTGCGGACGCGGCCGGGCGCGGCAACCTCGGCCATGTCATGCACGACATCCTGAATTACCACACCTCGCCCGTCCAGGCGGCGGCGATCGCGGCGCGGGCGGGGGTCCGCCAGCTCGTCTTCGTCCATATCACGCCGCCGTTGGCGAGCCGGCTGCTGAATTCCCTCTTCCTCCGGGGTGTCGCCGACGCCTTCTCGGGCGCGGTCGACATCGCCCGCGACGGCTCGGTCTATTCCCTGCCGGCGGGCGGCGAGACCGTGACCACGGACCATCTGCTCTAGGACGGCGCCCATGACCTTGAAGAAGCGTATCGCGATCACGGTCGCCGGCCTGATGACCAGCGAGCGCCTGGCGGCGCGACGCCGACGGTGGCACGAACTGGCGCGCCGGCTGAAGCGCCGGCCCCATGTCGTGCATTATTTCCACGAGATCCAGGATCCCTATTCCCTGCTCGCCGCCCTCGCCCTGCCCGCGCTGGCGGCCCGGCGGGGCGTGGTGATCGAGCCCCATCTGGTACCGCCGCCGCCCGCTTGGGCCGCTCCCGAGCGCGCCCTGCTGGAAGCCTATGGCCGGCGCGACGCCGCCGCCCTGGCCGGGCATTACGGCCTGGCGGTTCCCGACCTGACCGCGCCGCTGGACCCGGCCGCCGCCGCCGCCGGCAATATCGGGCTGGCCACCGCCATCGCCCAGGGGCGCTTCGTCGAGAACGTGGCAGCGATCACCGCCGCGGCCTGGGCGGGCGAGACGCTGGGTGTGGTCGGCGGGGCCGATCCGGCCCCCCTGCTCGTGGCCGGCGCCAAGCTGCGGGACGAGCTGGGTCACTATCTCGGCGCCACCTTCCACTATGGCGGCGAATGGTATTGGGGCATCGACCGGCTGCATTACCTGGAAAGCCGACTGGACCAATTGGACGCCCGCGGTCCCGGCCCCTCGCCCCACTATCCCCGGCCGCGCCTCCGCCTGCCCGAGACGCTGCGGGGCCGGCTGGCGGGTCGGGAGCTGGAACTATTCTTCTCCTTCCGCTCTCCCTATAGTTACATCGTGCTGCCGCGCGCCTTCGCCCTGGCGGATCATTACGGCGCCCGGCTTCGGCTTCGCTTCGTCCTGCCCATGGTGACGCGCGGCCTGCCGGTGCCGCTGGCCAAGCGCCTCTATATCGTGCGCGACACCAAGCGGGAGGCGAGCAGCGAGGGCCTGCCCTTCGGCCGGATCGCCGATCCCCTGGGCCGACCGGTCGAACGCGGCCTCGCCGTGCTCGCCCATGCCCTCAGCCTCGGTGACGACAAGGGCCGCGCCTTCGCCCTCTCCTTCCTGCAAGGCGTCTTCGCCGAGGGGATCGACGCCGGCGAAGACGCGGGTCTGCGCCAGCTGATCGAACGGGCCGGGCTCGACGCCGGCCCCGCCTTCACTGCCGTGGCCGATCCCGCCTGGCGCGCCACGGCGGAAGAGAACCGCATGGCCATGGTGGGCGAGGGCCTGTGGGGCGTGCCCTCGCTTCGTTTCGGTACCATCTCCACCTGGGGCCAGGACCGGTTGTGGCTGATCGAAGACGCCATGATCAAGGCGGCGGAGAGCGCCTGAGATGCGCTTCGCCCTGCCCGCCCTGCTGCTCGCCGTGCCCGCCCTGGCCTTCGCCGGGGTCGCCGGACGACAGGCGCTGGAGACCCCCGCCGGACGGACCTGCATCGCCGCCCCGCCCCTGCCCGACCCGGGTGATCCCACCAGCGGCATGGTCGCCTTGCCCGCCGGTACGGTCCAACTCGGCGAAGGGCCGGTGCTGCCGGGCGAGGGACCGGCGCGCAGCGTCGCGGTGGCCGCCTTCCGGATCGATGCGACCGACGTCACCAACGCCCAGTTCGCCGCTTTCGTCGCCGCCACCGGCTACGTCACGCTGGCGGAGCGGCTGGGTTCCTCCCTCGTTTTCGTCGGCGCCGAGGGCACGGTGAACCGGGACGATCCTTCGCAATGGTGGCGCATCGTGGGTGGTGCCGACTGGCGCCACCCGAAGGGGCCGGGCAGTTCGATCCGCGGCAAAGGCGCCCTGCCCGTCGTCCATGTCGCGCGGGAGGATGCGCTGGCCTATGCCCGCTGGCTCGGCCGCGACCTGCCGAGCGAGGCGGAATGGGAATATGCCGCACGCGGCGGGCTCGCCCATGCGCGCTATCCCTGGGGTGACGCGCCGTCGACGCCGGAACACCCGCTGGCCAATGTCTGGCAGGGCGTCTTTCCCCTGCTCGATACCGGTGCCGACGGTTACAGGGCGGAGGTGGCCCCGGTCGGCTGTTATCCCGCCAATGGTTACGGCCTCTACGACATGGCCGGCAACGTCTGGCAGTGGACCGCGGATAGCGAGCCGACGGGCGAGCCCGTGATCAAGGGCGGCTCCTTCCTCTGTTCCGAGGATTTCTGTTTCCGCGCCCGGCCCGCCGCCCGCCTGGGCGCCGCCCGCGACACCACGACCGGCCACATCGGCTTCCGCACCGTGCTGCGTCACGCGCCGCCTTCCGCCCAAGGATCTTCGTCATGAAACGCCTTCTCGTCGCCCTGGTCCTCCTGGTCGCGGTTCTGGTCGGCGCCTTTTTCGCCATCGGCGGGCGCCAGGGCCTGACCCTGATGATCGCCCGCTTCATGTCGCCCAGCGTCGGGCCGAACCGCCCGGTCGCCTGGCAGCAGGGCCCGGCGACGGCGGAAGGGCGCAGCAAGCAGCCCAATGTCGTGCTGATCCTGGCCGACGACCTCGGCTACAACGATGTCACCTTCTACGGCGGCGGCAGGGTGCCGACCCCGAACATCGACCGGATCGGCAAGGAAGGCGTGAATTTCCCGGCGGGTTACGCCGGCAACGCCACCTGTGCGCCCTCGCGCGCCGCCCTGATGACCGGCCGCTACCCGACCCGCTTCGGCTTCGAATTCACCCCGACGCCGATCGGCTTTTCCCGCGTCGTCGGCCATTTCGACAGCACCGCCCCGGTAAAGCCGATCTATCACGAGGAACGTGAATCTGCGGTGCCACCCTTCGAGGAAGAGGGCCTGCCGACGAGCGAAATCACCATCGCCGACCTCCTGCGCGGCGCCGGCTACCACACCATCCACCTCGGCAAGTGGCACCTGGGCGAGACGCCGCAATTCCGGCCCGAAGCCCATGGTTTCGACGAGACCCTGGGCTTCTATTCCGGCGCTTCCCTGTTCATGGACCCGGACGATCCCGATGCCGTCAACGCGCATCAGGATTTCGATCCGATCGACCTCTTCCTCTGGGCCGCCCTGCCCTACGGCGTGCGCTACAACGGCAGCGACATGTTCCGTCCCCAGGGCCACATGACCGATTACCTGACCGACCAGGCACTGGCCGCGATCCAGGCCAACCGCAACCGGCCCTTCTTCATGTATCTGGCCTATAACGCGCCCCATACGCCCTTGCAGGCGACGCGGGAGGATTACGAGGCGGTCGCCGGCATCGAGGACCATACCGCGCGCACCTATGCCGCCCTGATCCGCTCGCTCGACCGCAACGTCGGCCGCGTGCTCGACGCCCTGAAGGCCGCCGGGCTCGACGACGATACCCTGGTGATTTTCACCAGCGACAACGGCGGCGCCCATTACGTCGGCATCGGCGACCTGAACAAGCCTTACCGCGGCTGGAAGGCCACCTTCTTCGAGGGCGGCATCCGCGTGCCCTTCTTCATGCGCTGGCCCGGCCACCTGCCGCAGGGTGCGACCTATGACGCCGCGATCAGCCATTTCGACGTCTTCGCCACCGCCGCCGGGGTCGCCGGCGCCGCCCTGCCGGCGGACCGCACGATCGACGGCGTCGACCTCCTGCCCTTCCTCACCGGCGGGCGCCAGGGCCGGCCGCACGACCGGCTGTTCTGGCGCTCAGGCCCCTATATCGTCGTGCAGGCGGGCGACTGGAAGCTTCAGGTCACATCGATCCCCGACCGCGCCTGGCTCTTCGACATGAAGACCGACCCGACCGAGCAGAAGGACGTGGCGGCCGAACATCCCGAAAAGGTCGCCGAGCTGAAGGCCATGCTCGATGCCTTCCAGATGGAACAGGTGGCGCCGAACTGGCCCGCCCTGATCGAGGCGCCGGTGCCGATCGACCACCCGCTGAACCGGCCCTGGTCGGCCGACGATACTTACGCCTATTGGTCCAACTGAGGCGGGCCGGCCGGATCGAGCGGCATGAGCACCGTGCGTTCGGCAAGCCAGGCCGCGAGAGCCTCGCGGTCCGGCACCGCGATCCGGCCGTAACCGATCGCGATCAGGCCATCGCCCTCGAGCCGGCGGAGCGCCTTGCCGATCGAGACGCGGGAGACGCCGAAGAGGGAGGCGAGGTCGTCCTGTACCAGGGTGACGGCCTCGCCCGCGGGCCGGCGCCGCACCATGGCCAGGAGATGCTTGGCGAGCTGGACCGGCAGGGGCAGGCGGCGCAGATCCTCGATGAATTCGACCAGGGCGTGGATGCGCCGCGTGGCGAGGCAGAGCAGCGCGAAGCCGAGCGCCGGATCCTCGTGGTAGAGCGTCATGAGGCGCCGCCGGGGAATCTGGTCGATCACCACATCGCCGATCGCCACCACGTCGTGGGTGCGCGGCAGATCGGCGAAGATCGTGAATTCGCCGAAGCAATGGCCCGGCCCCAGGATCGAGGTCGTGGTGTAGGAGCCGTCCGACCCCGGATTGCCGATCCGGACCGTGCCGGAGCGGACGATGGAGAGCCCGGGCTTACGGTCGCCCCGGGCATGGACCAGGGCGCCGTCCCGGTAGCGCACCGGCGTGCCCGCGGCGAGCAGCGCCGCCCGCGTCGCCGCCGGCAGGAGCGGCAGAAGGGCCGGCGTGTCGAGATCGAAGATGTCGGCCATGGCGGCCCCGTCGAATTTCCCGTCAAATGATAACAAGTTTGCATTCAGGCGAAAGCCTTCGCCCTATCCCTGGGACAACGAGGGGCGCCCGCCCCGGGGAGGACAAGATGGAAACCAAGGAGATTGCCGTTCTGGGCATCTTCCTGTTCGTTGCGCTGCTGGAAGCCCTGTTCACCGGCCTGTTCCGCAAGGCCGAACAGAAGCCGGGCGACGGCATGGTCGAGATCCTGAGCACGACCTCGATGATGCTCGTCTCCATGCCGCTCGCGATGGCCGGCGGCGCCTGGGTCGCCGGCCGTTTCGCCCCGGCCGGCGCCCTGGGCGATCTGCCCTTGCTGGCGCAGATCGCTGTGCTCCTGGTGTTCGACGACATGGGACAATATTGGTGGCACCGCCTGTCCCATTCGGTGTCCTGGCTCTACAAGCTGCACCGGCCGCACCACAATGCCGAATATATGTCGGTGCGGATCGTCTACCGGAACAATTTCTTCTATTACCTCTTCATGCCATCGCTGTGGTTCTCGGGCGCGCTGATCTTTCTCGGCTTCGGGGCCGTCTATGCGGTCTATGCCGTGGTGAAGATGGCGGTGATCATCGGCGCCCATTCGGACCTCCGCTGGGACGTGCCGCTCTACCGGATCAAGGCCCTGTCGCCGGTGATGTGGGTCGTGGAGCGCCTGATCTCCACCCCGGCGACGCATGGCGCCCATCACGGCAAATATGCCGCCGACGGCATCACCAACTACAAGGGCAATTTCGGCAACCTGCTGTTCTTCTGGGACGTGCTGTTCGGCACCGCAAAGATCACGCGCCGCTATCCCGAGACCTATGGCGTCGAGAACCTGCCGGAAACCACCGTGGGCGAGCAGATGCTGTGGCCCCTGCTGCGGGCGCCTGCCGAGCCCTACAGCGAGCCGACCACTTTGGCCGCGAAATCCAGCATGTAGAAGGTGAGCATGGAGGCCGAAAGGCCTCCAGCCACCACCTGGACCAGGCTCCAGCGCTTTTCCCGCGTCTCGTCGATGAAATAATAGATCGGGAAGCTGGCGATGAAATAGGTCGCATAGATGGCCGAGCCATAGGCCAGCATCAGCTCCATCTTCCTGTAATAGAAGCTCTGCGCCATCATCGGGTTGGCCATGGCGGTGGTCTCCATCCAGGCCCAGAAATAGCCGATCACGAAGACGAAGACCGGGAAGAGCAGGGCCATGCCCGGCAGGCCCGCGGTGCGCAACCGGCGCAGCACGATGTTGGCGGTCGCGTGATAGGTCATGAAATAGACGTGGGTGTAGAAATACATGATCACCGGCACGGTCTGCGTGCCCGAGCCGAGCAGGGCGCTGTCCAGCGTCGTCGTCGCGTTCGGGTAGACATAGACCATGCCGAGCATGTCGAAGAAATATTCGGAACCGAAGTAGTTACCGAAGAAGCCGAAGACGGCGAGATAGAGATTGGCCTTGAGCCAATAGGAATCCCACCAGGGCTGCCCCGTGTACCGCTTTGCGACCAGCGCCGGCACCAGCAGGGCGGGCGCCGCGGTCAAGGCGCCGTGCAGGAGCATGGCGCCGTCGCTCCAGGTCTTGTCCCAGCCGGTCAGCATCATCATGGCCATGGAGGCCATCCAGACAGGGGAATAGATCAGGAAGAACCTCTCGACCCAGGCCTTGTCCGGATTGGACGAGAACCAGCGCGCCCCCATCGCGGGCCTCACTTGCCGGTCAGGGCGATCTTGGCGATCGCGAAAGTGTTGCGGAGCTTCTGCAAGGCCGAGAGTTCGGGATGCAGGCGGCGGTGCCCCGGCAGCAGCTTGCCGCGTGCCTGCTGGTGGATCTTCTCCTTGACGACCGGGCTCAGCACGCCGGCGCCGGCCAGTTGGAAGAAGCAATCCTTGGCATTACCGAGGTCGAAGAAATCGCGCTGCCAGCGCCACTTCCAGTTGCCGCCATATTCGAACCAGGAGCCGCCGATGCCTTCGATCTCGTACCAGGTGCCGTCGGGCCGCTTGTAGGGGGCGCGCTGCTTCCAGAAGCCCACCACGGTGCCGCGCTTCTCGTCGATGATGATGTCGTGGTAGGGATATTCCCAGTCCTCGAAACCCTTCATCTGGTAGCCGATGGCGACGTCCTCGATCTCCTTCCGGCCGTTGGCGACGAATTCCTCGTTCGGGCCGATGTTCCAGGAATAGACGGCATCGTCGGTATAGAAGGCGCCGAGATGGCTCTTCCAGTCGCCCGCCTTCTCGGCGTCGACATTGCCCTGGAGCCAGCGCTCCACCATCTCTTCCAGTTCTTCGCGCGGATAGGCCTTGTTCGGCGGCACGATCGACGCGACGCGCTTCTCGGACATGAGTTCCCCCCTCAGTTCACCAGTTTTCCGGCATATTTGGCGTCGAGATGGCCGGCCTGGACGAGCCAGCGAATGGTATCGCCGAAGGTCTCGTCCCCGCTCCGGAAGGACAGGCCGGAGCGGGACAGGATGCGTGTCGAATCGGCGCGGACCCATTGCGTGACATAGGTCATCGCCTCGGCCGAGACCTGGGTCTCGAACGGCACCACGCGGCGGATCAGGTCGACCGTGCGGCCCATGGCGCGCAGCAGGGCGCCCGGCATGCGCGGTCCCTGGATGCGGCGGCCGGTCAGGCGCTGCAGAAGGGCGTGGAAATCGTCCCAGGGGTAGTAGTTGCCGCCGACGATGTAACGCGCTGCGGCCGGATCGTTCGGGGCACCCGCCTCGAGCAGGAAGCGATGCACGGCGGCGAGGTCGCGCACGTCGATGCCCTGGAGCCCGGTCGAGGTGCGCGGCACCACCTTCACGAAGGAGGCGACGCCGTGATTGGCTTCGGAGAGCTTGGGATCGTCCGGCCCGAAGATGCCGGCGGGATAGGTCATATGGATCGGCAGGCCTTGTGCCTGCATCGCCCGCACATGCGCATCGCAATCGCGTTTCGAACGGGCATAGGCATTGGCCGGATTGCCGAGCGGCACGCTCTCGTCGATCTGCGCGACCCCTTCCTGGAACAGGACGGAGAGGCTGGAGACATAGACGATACGGGTGAGGCCGAGGCGGCAGGCGGTACCCAGCACGGCATCGATGCCGGCCAGATTGTTGCGGTAGATCTCGTCGCCGCGCTTGGGATCGACGCTGACCAGGGCGGCGGCGTGCAGCACGGCGTCGCAGCCCGTCATGGCCGCCTCGACCAGCGGCTGGTCGCGCATGTCGCCGATGGCGAAATCGTCCACCGCATGGCCGTGGCGCGCGAAATAATCGGCCACCGGCGCCTTGTTGCGGACCAGGAGACGCACCTCGTGCCCGGCGTTCAGCAAAGCGCGGGCGCTATGGGCACCGACGAAGCCGCTGGCCCCGGTGACGAAGACCTTCAAGGCCGCCCCCTCAGTGCCGTTCGAGGCGAAGCGCCGCGTTGGGGCAATAGTTCACCGCGGACTGCACCTTCTCCATTTCCTCCGGCGTCACCTCCGTCTTGACGATGCGCAGCACGCCGTCGTCGCCGACCTGGAAATGGGACGGTGCCTCGCCCATGCACATGGCATGGCCCTGGCAGAGGCCGCGGTCGACCACCACGGTGACCGCGGGGGCCTTGGCCAGTGCCGCGTGATCGACCGGGCATTTGCCGGCCGGAGCGGTGGCCGCCGCGCCCTCACCCACGGGCAGGCTCGCCGCGGCACGGCGGCGATAGCGCACGCGGCAAGGCGATTTCGGCTGGACGATCATGTCCTTGTAATTGTCGACGTAACGCTCCGGCGGATCGACCAGTTCGAAATCGTAGCGGCGCAGCAGGACGGCGAAGATCGCCTTGATCTGGAACATCGCGAAGGCATTGCCCGAACATTTGTGCTTGCCGCCGCCGAAGGGCTGATAGGCCATCAGGTTGCGGTCTTCCCGCCGTTCGGGCGAGAAGCGGTCGGGATCGAAGGCGGTCGGATCGGTGAACAGATTCGACAGACGATGGGTCACCGGCGGGCAGGCCCAGACCATCTCGCCCTTATGGATCGTGTAACCCTTGAAATGCAGATCCTCCGCGACCTGGCGCATCAGGATAATGAGCGGCGGGTGCAGGCGCAGCACTTCCTTCAACACGTTCTCGAGCAACGGCATTTCGCGCAGACTCTGGAAGCTCACGGCACCGTCGCGGCCGAGCAGATCGTCCAGCTCCTGCCGCGTCTCGCGCAGGATTTGAGGATGTTTCAGGAGTTCCAGGAGGACCCAGGCGGCGGTGCCGGACGAGGTATGGTGGCCGGCGAAAATGGCGCCGACCAGGAGGCCGGTGATCTCGTTGTCGTCGAGCTTGGTGCCGTCCTCATAGCGCATGTCGATCAGAGTCTGGAACATGTCGCTCGGCTTTTCGGCCTGGGCGGCGCGCTTCTTCACGATGCCTCCGACCAGTTCCTGCAACCGCTTGCGTGCCTTGTCGCGGCGGCGGAACTTGGGGATCGGCAGATAGGGGAAGTGATAGGCGAGCGGATGCACGCCCTGTTCCAGGTCGTGATAGATATGGGCGAATTCTTCGGACAATTCGTAGCGGAATTCGCGGCCGAGCAGGCAGTGGCTCGCGGTGTTGATGGTGAGCTGTTTCATGAAGTCGACCAGCTCGATCTCACCCGCCTCGCCCCAATCGGCGACGATCTCCTCGACCTCCTGCACCACCTTGGCCGAATGCTCGCGCATCGCCTCGACCCGGAGGGAGGGCATGAGCATGCGGAGCTGTTCGTTCTTGCGCTCGACGGGTGCGTCGAACACCAGACCCTCGCCGAAGATCGGCGTCATCAGCTTATAGGCGGCCGATTGGTCGAGCTGTTCGTCGGAAGAGCGGTAGAAGACTTCGCTCGCCTCGTCGCCGGTCAGCAGGACGATCTTCTGGCCCATCAGGGTGAAGGAGACAATCTCGCCGTACTCCCGCGCGATCCGCTCGACGAAGCGATAGGGATTGCCGGCGAAGGCGGTCATATGGCCGAGCCAGGGCAGCCCGCCCTTGGCCGCCGGCGGCATGCTGCCCCCGATGCTGCCGTTCCCCGCCGGACGCACGGATGCCTGCACGGACATGGGTCGCTCCTCCCCTTCTTGTGGAGAGGAGGTTATACAATTTTATTATAACTGTAAAGTCGTAACTCAGGAGCCGGCGGCGGCCTCGCGGAATTCGCTCGGCGTCTGGCCGGACCAGCGCCGGAAGGCGCGACGGAAATTGGCGAGGTCGGTATAGCCGGTCAGATAGGCGATCTCGGTCACACTCATCCGTCCCGCGCGCAGATGTTCGGCCGCCACCCGGTGGCGCACGTCGTCCAGGATCGCCCGGAAGGAGGTGCCTTCCTCGATCAGGCGGCGGTGCAGCGTGCGCGGCGTGAGGCAGAGCAGCCGGGCGGTGACATTGAGCGAGGGAAAACCGCCGTTCGCCTCGACCAGCAGGCGGCGCACCCGGGCCGCCGTCGAGCTGTTGGCGGCCAGCCGCTCCAACTCGCGCCGGCAGATCGCGGCCGCTTCCTCGAAGGCGGCGGGATCGGCCATCTTCAGCGGCCGGTCGATTGCCTCCGCCGGCAGGGCGAGGCCGGCACGGCGCTGGCCATAGAGGATCTCGCAGCCGAAGAGGTCTTCCGCCAGGGCGTGATAGGCCGGCTTCGGAAAGGGGAACAGGACGCGCTGCACCCGCACGGTGCCGGCGCCGATGGTGTTCATCAGCTTGGCGAAGGTGAGTGTGATCGCCTCGGTCACCGGGCGACCGATGTCGCCGAGCGGCAGCACTTCGTCATATTCCGCCACCAGTTCGCCGTCCCGGACCTCGTGATTGGCCGCGATCAGGGCGGTGCGCACGGGAAGATAATGCTCCAGCACCTCGATCGCCTGGCGCAGGGTCGCCGCACTCATGACGGCATAGGAGAGCACGCCATGGGCATGAGCCGCCAGGCGTTCCCCGACCAGGAGGCCGAGGGCCGGCTCCCCGGTGATCGCCAGGGCGTCGCGGATCAATTGGCGGAGCAGTGGAAAGGGGATCTTCAGCGAGGGATCGTCCAGCCGGTCGCGCGACAGGCCGTTGCCGGCGAGCCAGCGCTCGACATCGCCGCCGCTCGCCGTCATCTGCTCGGCGATCTGGCGGATGTAGAAGCCGGGGAGCGGAAATTCCGGGTCGATGGTCATGGTGGTGGCGGGGTCTCAGCCCGCCGCATTGTCAAAAAATGACTGATCAAAGTCAAGCCCGCCCCTCACGGCGCTATCGCTCCTCATCCTAATTTGCGATCAGCGGCGCTGCGGCGCCCGAGACGCGAGGAGACCAGAATGACCACGGCAAAAGCCGGGCGCGCAGGCGTGACCGCCCGGATCAACGATCACTCGATCACCGTCGAACCCGACGAAACCCTGCTGACGGCGGCACTCCGCCAGGGCATCGCCTTTCCCCATTCCTGCCGGGTCGGCGGCTGCGCCAACTGCAAGTGCAAGCTGGTCGACGGCAAGGTGAAGGAACTGACCGAGACGACCTATATCCTCTCGGACCAGGACCTCGACGAAGGCTATATCCTGGCCTGCCAGAGCGTGCCCAAGGGTGATATCGCCGTCGCGGTCGAGTTGCCGGCCGACGCAGTGCGCCGCCGCGTGACTGGCCGCGTCACCGGCCAACAGCGCCTGCCCCACGACATCAGCCGGCTGCAAATCCAGCTCGACGAAGCGCTCGACTACAAGCCGGGGCAGTTCGCCGATGTCTCGATCGCGGCCCTGCCGGGCATGACCCGCAGCTATTCCTTCGCCACCCCGCCCCGGGCCGACGGCAAGGTGGAATTCTTCGTCCGCAAGGTTGCGAACGGCGCCTTTTCGAGCCTGGTGAACGACCGCGACGTGGTCGGCGAGGCGGTCACCCTCGAGGGCCCGGGCGGCGATTTCTGGCTTCGCCCCGGCGATGCGCCGGTGCTTCTGGTCGCCGGCGGTTCGGGCCTGGCGCCGATTCTGGCTCTGCTCCAGGCGGCACTCGAGGCCGGCGTGACCCGCCCGGTCACCCTGCTGTTCGGCGCCAGGCGCGAGCGCGACCTCTATGCCCTCGATGAGATCCGCGCCATCGAGGCCGCCTGGAAGGGCCGCTTCCGCTTCGTCCCCGTGCTCTCGGAAGCCGGTGACGCGGGCTGGATCGGCGCCCGCGGCCTGGTCACCGACCACCTGCTGCACCACCACGAAGACGGTGCCGATGCCTATCTCTGCGGCCCGCCGGCGATGATCGACGCGGCGGAAGCGCTGCTCCGCGAGCGGGGCCTCGGCCCCAAGCAGATCCATGCCGACCGTTTCCTGACCCGCCAGGATCTCGCCGCCAAGGGTGCCGAGGTCGCCGACAGCCGCCCCACGGCCGGGGTCTTCGACTACCTGAAATTCTTCCTGTTCCATGCCATCGGCCTGGTCTCCTCCGCCTTCATCCTGGCCGGGGACTTCTGGCCGACCGTGGGCCTGCTCGGCCTCATCGTCTTCTTCGTGATCGGCGACGGTTTCGCGGGCGACGACCTCTCGGTCCCGCACTACAAGCGAAGCTGGGTGCTGACCGGGCAGCTCTGGCTCGCCCTGCCGATCCTGCTGCTCATCGTCGGCTCGGCGGTGTGGAGCGTGTCACCGGGCGATCCCCTCAGCATCGGCGCCCTGATCACGCAATTGACCGGCTACGACGCGCTGGCGGCCAAGTCGGCGAGCGGTTTCCTGCACCATGTCTCGGCCGTGTTCTTCACCGGCTTCATGATCGGCACGATCGGCACCATCACGGCGCACGAACTGACCCATCGGACCTGGGACCCGGTCTCCATGCTGGTCGGGCGCTGGCTGCTCGCCTTCAGCTTCGACACCAGCTTCGCGATCGAGCATGTCTACGGCCACCACCGCTATGTCTCGACCGAGAACGACCCGGCGACGGCACCGCGCGGCCGCAACGTCTATCATCACATCGTCGCCTCGACGGTGAAGAGCCTGGAATCGGCCTGGGCGATCGAGACGCGGCGGCTGCGCCGGCGCGGTTTCGGCCTGTGGTCCTACCACAACGCCTTCCTGCGCGGCCAGGTGATGAGCCTCGTGCTGCTCGCCGCCGCCTTCGCCATGGGCGGTGTTTCCGGCCTGGTCTTCTTCGTCCTGGCCGGGCTCTGGGGCAAGGCGCTGCTCGAGATCGTGAACTACATGGAGCACTACGGCATGGTGCGCAATCCGGCGACCCCGGTGCAGCCGCGCCATTCCTGGAACACCACGAAGCGCATCTCGTCCTGGGCCATGTTCAACCTGTGCCGCCATTCGCACCACCACGCCCAGGGCGAGGTCCCCTACCAGGACCTGAAGCCCTTCCCCGAGGCGCCGGTGATGATCAGCGGCTATCTGAACACCATCCTGGTCGCCCTGGTGCCGCCGCTCTGGCACGCCCTGATGACGCCCAAGGTGATCGCCTGGGACCGCGATTATGCGACGGCCGAGGAACTGGACCTGGCCAGGCGCGCCAACGCGAGGAGCGGCATGACCGCCTTCACCGCGCGGGCCTGACGACGAAGACCGGCGGGATGCGCCCCATCCCGCCGGTCACCTGCGCCCCCTGTCGGTTACTGGACGGCCGGCGCGGGCTGCCAGACCACCGAGGCGATGTCGAGCTTGGCCGGGATCAGCTTCAGCCCGGCGAAGGCATCGGCGATGGCCTGCTGATTTGCCACCACCTCGGCCGTCAGGAATTTGGCGTCATAGGTGTAGCGCTTGAGCGCGGCCAGGGCGACTTCCTTGGGCAGGCCGATCTGGGGTGCCACCACGTCGGCCGCGGCGTCCAAATCGGCGGCGATCCGATGGTCTTCCTCGGCGATCACCTCGATCACCGCCTTCAGCACGTCGCCGTGAGCAGTCGCGAAGGGCTTGGCCGCGATGTAGAAATTGTAGTTGGCGGCGGCGCCGGTGCCGTCGACCAGCTTGCGGGCGCCGATCTGCGCCTCCGCCGCGGCGTAATAGGGATCCCAGATCACCCAGGCGTCGACCGCCCCCTTCTCGAAGGCCGCACGGGCATCGGACGGCTTCAGGAACACCGGCTCGATATCGCTATAGGCGAGGCCGGCCTTCTCCAGCGCGCGCACCAGCAGGAAGTGCACGTTGGAACCCTTGTTCAGCGCGACCTTCTTGCCCTTGAGTTCGGCGACACTGCGGATCGGCGAATCCTTCGGCACCAGGATCGCCTCGGCCTGCGGCGCCGGCGGCTCGACGCCGGCATAGACGAGATCGGCCCCCGCCGCCTGGGCGAAGACCGGCGGCGTTTCGCCCACGACGCCGAAATCGATGGCGCCGACATTGAGGCCTTCCAGCATCTGCGGCCCGGCCGGGAATTCGGTCCAGGTCAGGTCGACACCCTTTTCCTTCAGCTTGCGCTCGAATTCGCCGCGCGCCTTGATCACGGACAGAACCGAGCCCTTCTGCCAGCCAAGCCGCAGCGTCACGTTCTCGGCCAGGGCGCTCGTCGCCCCGGCGCCCAGGGTGGCCAGCGCCGCCAGCGTCACCGCGCTGCGCAGGATCCATCGTCTCGTCGTCATCTCGTCCTCTCGATCGCAGGGCCAGCCGAAACCGGCGTCGGGCCGACGATGCCGAGGCGGGCGAGAGCGCCCAACCAAGAAAAACTGCTATGGTTTTCGGGCGGGGTGGCCCGGGCGGAAGGGAAAATGCTTTTCACTTATCGTCACTTGGCGATGCTGCGCCTCGGGCCTAGCCTTTATGGCCCCCTCGTTTCCAGGACAGGACGCCGATGAATTTCCAGCAGCTCCGGATCATCCGCGAAGCGGTTCGCCAGGACTTCAACCTGACCGAAGTGGCGGCCACCCTCTTCACCTCGCAGTCCGGCGTCTCCAAGCACATCAAGGACCTGGAGGAGGAGCTGGGCATCGACATCTTCGTGCGCAAGGGCAAGCGCCTGCTCGGCCTGACCTCGCCCGGCAAGGAAGTGGCGGCGATCGTCGAGCGCATGTTGCTCGACGCCCAGAACATCAAGAACGTGGCCCGCCAATATGCCGCCCAGGACGAGGGGCAGTTGACCGTGGCGGCGACCCATACCCAGGCGCGCTATGCCCTGCCGCCGGTGGTGGCCGGCTTCAAGCGCGCCTTCCCCAAGGTGCACCTCAGCCTGCACCAGGGCGGGCCGGACGAGATCGTGCGCCTGCTGATCGAGGGCAAGGCCGACATCGGCGTCGCCACCGAAGCCCTGGCGAACATGCCGGACCTCGTCTCCTTCCCCTATTACGTCTGGCATCACGCGGTCGTGGTGCCGGCCGGCCACCCGCTGGAAACGGTGGCCGAGCCGAGCCTGGAAGAAATCGCCCGCTATCCGATCGTCACCTATCACGAAGGATTGACCGGGCGGGCGCGCATCGACGAAGCCTTCGCCGCTGCCGGCATCGTGCCCGACATCGTGATCGAGGCGCAGGACGCCGACGTGATCAAGGCCTATGTCGAGATCGGCCTCGGCATCGGCATCATGGCGCCCGCCGCCTTCGATGCCGTGCGCGACACCGGGCTTCGCCTGCTGCCCGGCCGGCCGTTCAGGGAGAATGTCGCCCGTCTCGCCATCCGCCGCGGCCATTTCCTGCGCAGCTACGCCTATCGTTTCATCGAGGGCTGCAATCCCGACCTCGTCGAAAAGGACTTGCGCGCCGCCGTCGCCGCCCTGCCGACGCGGGACGACTGAAAAAGCATTTCGACTCTGCTTATTTGCCGCGAGGCCGGGTGGCGGGAATGATCGGTGGTCCGATCCACCGAGGTGCGTTCCATGGCCGTTTCCGCCGATACCTCCCGCATTCCAGGAAGGCGCATTAGCCTCCGCCTGAGAAAGGGCCTGCTGCCCTGGCTCGCCCCCCTGGTCCTGGCCGGCCTGTGGCAGGCGGCCTCTTCCTTCGGGCTGCTCTCGACCCGGGTGCTGCCGGCGCCGAGTGCGGTGGTCGCCGCCTTCGTCGCCGCGGTCGAGGACGGCAGCCTGCTGAACCATACCGCGATCAGCGCCTGGCGCGCCCTCGAGGGCCTGGTGATCGGCGGCGGCATCGGCTTCCTGTTCGGCGTGCTGAACGCTGCCTGGCGCCCGGCCGAGCAGCTCTTCGACACCTCGATCCAGATGCTGCGGAACGTGCCACATCTCGCCATCATCCCGCTGGTCATCCTGTGGTTCGGCATCGGTGAAGGGGCGAAGATCTTCCTGGTCGCCATCGGCGCCCTGTTCCCGATCTATCTGAACACCTACCACGGCATCCGCACCGTCGACCCCGCGCTGATCGAAATGGGCAGGGTCTATGGCCTGTCCCGGCGCGAATTGTTCTGGCGCGTCGTGCTGCCGGGCGCCCTGCCCTCGATCCTGGTCGGCTTCCGCTTCTCGCTCGGCATCGTCTGGCTCACCCTGATCGTGGCGGAGACCATCTCGGCCTCCTCCGGCATCGGCTATATGACGATGAACGCGCGCGAATTCCTCCAGACCGACGTCGTGCTGCTCGGCATCATCATCTATGCCCTGCTGGGCAAGGCGGCGGACAGCGCCACCAAGGCGATCGAGCGCCGCGTGCTGGCCTGGCATCCCTCCTTCCAGGAAGCCCGTGAGGTGGCGGCATGACCGTGCTCGACCTGCAGGCCCGCCGCGTGAACGAACGTCCCCGTCCTGCCGAACTGCCGGCGGGCGAGGCCGGCCTGGCGATCCGCGTCGGCGATGTCACCAAGGGTTACGGCGCCCGCACCGTGCTGAAATCCCTTTCGCTCGAGGTCGAGGCCCGGCGCATCGTCGCCATCGTCGGCCGCTCGGGCGGCGGCAAGTCCACCCTGCTGCGCCTGCTGGCCGGGCTGGAGAGCCCGGATTCCGGCACGTTGGCCATCGGCGGCGAGCCCGCGGCACGCCAGCAATCCCATGTCCGCCTGATGTTCCAGGACGCCCGCCTGCTGCCCTGGCAGCGCGTGCTCGGCAATGTCGGCATCGCGCGGACGCCGGGTTGGGAGCGCGCCGCGCGCGAGGCGATCGAGCATGTCGGCCTGTCCGGCCATGCCGCCGACTGGCCGCGCACCCTTTCGGGCGGACAGAAGCAGCGCGTCGCCCTGGCCCGCGCCCTGGTCAGCCGGCCCGGCGTCCTCCTGCTCGACGAGCCCTTCGGCGCCCTCGACGCCTTGACCAAGCGCGACATGCACCAGCTCCTGACCCGCATCTGGGGCGAGCGCGGCTTCACCACCGTGCTGATCACTCATGATGTCGCCGAGGCGATCGCGCTGGCCGACCGCGTGCTGGTGCTGCGCGAGGGGCGTTTCGTGGTCGACGTCGACGTGCCGCTCGAACGCCCGCGCCGGATCGAGGATGCCCGCGTCGGCGCCCTCGCCGCGCAGATCCTCCGTGAAGTCTGATTACCGTCGGAAAAGAGAAATGAGCCAGCCCAACGCCAAAGCTCCCATCACTCGGGCCAATGTCTTCTGGTTCCTGCCCACCCATGGCGACGGCCGCTATCTCGGCACCGGCGTCGGCGGGCGATCCGTCGACCTCGGTTACCTCACGCAGATCGCCCAGGCGGCCGACCGTCTCGGCTATTACGGCGTGCTGATCCCGACCGGCAAGAGCTGCGAGGACAGTTGGCTGGTCGCCGCCGCCATGGTGCCGCTGACCGAGCGCCTGCGCTACCTGGTCGCCGTGCGTCCCGGCCTGCAGCCGCCGACCCTGGCCGCGCGCATGACCGCGACCCTGGACCGCCTGTCGAACGGCCGCGCCCTGATCAATATCGTGACCGGCGGCGACCCGATCGAGAACAAGGGCGACGGCATCTTCCTGTCCCATGCCGAGCGCTATGCCGTGACGCGGGAATTCCTCGGCGTCTACAAGCGCCTGCTGGCCGGCGAGACGGTCGATTTCAAGGGCGACCATATCCAGGTCGAGGGCGCCCAGCTGCTGTTCCCGACCGTGCAGGCGGGGGGCCCGCCGCTCTATTTCGGCGGCTCCTCGCCCGAAGCGAACGAGGTCGCGGCCGAGAGCGTCGACAAATATCTGACCTGGGGCGAGCCGCCGGCCGCGGTCGCCGAGAAGATCGCCGCCGTGAAGGCGCTGGCCGAGGCCAAGGGCCGCAAGGTCAGCTTCGGCATCCGCCTCCACGTCATCGTGCGCGAGACGGCGGCGGAAGCCTGGGCCGCGGCCGATCGCCTGATCTCCCATGTCGACGACGCCACCATCGCGGCGGCGCAGAAGATCTTCGCCCGCATGGATTCGGAAGGTCAGCGGCGCATGTCCGCCCTGCACGGCGGCCGGCGCGACAAGCTCGAAGTGGCGCCCAACCTCTGGGCCGGGGTCGGCCTGGTGCGCGGCGGCGCCGGCACCGCGCTGGTCGGCGATCCCGAGACGGTGGCCGCCCGCATGCGCGAATATATGGATATCGGCATCGACAGTTTCGTCCTCTCCGGCTATCCGCATCTCGAGGAAGCCTATCGCTTCGCTGAACTGGTGTTCCCGCGCCTGCCGCTCGCCCACGCGACGCCGGGCGTGATCGCGACCACCGCCAATACCGGCCCCTTCGGCGAGACGATCGCCAACGACATCCGCCCGGCGGCCCGTGCCGCCCAGTCCTGAGGAAGGCGCGCGATGATGGCCGACGGAAAGGCGGCGACGGAACGCGAAACGACCTACCGCCACCGGGCCGAAGCCGCCCGGCCGCTCTCGGTCGCGGTCGTGGGTGGCGGTGTTTCGGGGGCCGCCGTGGCCATCCACCTGGCCCGGCTGGGTGCCGGCCCGCTCGACCTCCATATCGTCGAACCGCGCCACCGCCTCGGTTACGGCCTGGCCTATGACACGGCGGAGCCGGCGAACCGGGTCAATGTGCCGTCCACCCGCCTCTCGCTCTTCGCCGCCGATCCCGATCATTTCGACCGCTGGCTGAAGACCGCGAATGCCCTGGCCGACGATCCCGAGGCGACGCTGGCGGACGGGCGATGTTACGCCCGTCGCCGCACCTTCGGCCGCTATGTCGAGGCCACCCTGCAACAGGCCCTGGCGGCGCAGCCCGAGATCGCCCTCAGCCATCACGCCGCCAGCGCCGTCCAGGCCGAAGCGCAGGGCAGCCGCTACCGCCTGCTGCTCGACGACGGCAGCGCGCTGACCGCCGATATATTGGTCCTCGCCAGCGGCCATCCGCCGCCGGCCCCGCCCGACCTCCTGGCCCTGCTCGCCGGCCATCCCCGCTACCTGACCGATCCCTGGGCCGACGAGGCCTTGAACCGGATCCGCCCGGACGACCGGGTGATCGTGATCGGCACCGGCCTCACCATGGCCGACATCGTCGCCGCCCTGGAGCGGCGCGGCCATCGCGGCTCCATCCTCGCCGTGTCGCGCCGGGGCCTGCTGTCGCGCGGTCAGGCCGAGGGCACCTGCGAAGCTTTCGGCGATTTCGCGGCGGCGCCCTGCACCAGTGCCCTCGCCCTGCTGCGCAAAGTGCGCGCCGTGGTGGCCGAGGCCGAGGCCGCCGGCCGGCCCTGGCAGGCAGTCTTCGATGCCGTCCGGCGCGATGCGCAGCGCCAATGGGCCGCCCTGCCCCCGGCGGAGCGGCGCCGCCTGTTACGCTGGCTACGGCCCTGGTGGGATGCCCATCGCTACCGGACGCCGCCCCAGGTGCAGCACTTGCTCGACCGCCTGCTGGCCGAAGGCCGCCTCGCCGTCCGGCGCGGCCATCTGGCCGGGGCTGCCCATAAGGGCGAGACGATCGCCCTCGAGCTCCGCCACGGCGACGCGCTGACGAGCGTCGAGGCCGATGCCCTGGTGGTGGCGACCGGCCCGGCGCCCCAGGCGATGATCGAGGGCAGCCCGCTGCTCTCCAGCCTGGCGGCGGCGGGGCTGATCGCCGCCGATCCCCTCGGCCTCGGCCTCGCCACCGACCGGGAGAGCCGGGCCCTCGGCCAGGGCGGGCGGCCGTGCGACACGCTGCTGGTGGCCGGCCCGCTGGCCCGCGGTACGTTCGGCGAATTGGTCGGCGTGCCCCAGGTCTCCGCCCAGGCGGAAGCGATCGCCGCCCGCATCCGGCACTTGCTCGGCCCGGGTGCGACGAAGGATTTGCCGCACTGATCGGGCCCGATTGCCGCCGGGCCGCCGAGTTGCTATTTTGTTCGCAACCTGCGGACGGCGGATTCGGCGGTGATTTCGGACGGACGGAAAATCATCCATATCGACATGGATGCCTTCTATGCCTCGGTCGAGCAGCGGGACGATCCCGCCCTGCGCGGACGGCCGGTCGCGGTCGGCGGTTCGGCGCTGCGCGGCGTGGTGGCGGCGGCCAGCTACGAGGCGCGGAAATTCGGCGTCCGTTCCGCCATGCCCTCGGTCACGGCCAAGCGGCTCTGCCCGGAGCTCGTCTTCGTCCGCCCGCGTTTCGACGTCTACAAGGCAGTGTCGCGCCAGATCCGGGCGATCTTCCTCGACTATACGCCGCTGGTCGAACCGCTCTCGCTCGACGAAGCCTATCTCGACGTGACCGAGAATTTGAAACACATGCGCTCTGCCACGCTGATCGCGGCCGAGATCCGCGCCCGCATCCTGGCGGAGACCGGGCTGACCGCCTCGGCCGGGATTTCCTACAACAAGTTCCTGGCCAAGCAGGCGTCGGACCAGATGAAGCCGAACGGCCAATTCGTCATCACGCCGGACATGGGGGCGGATTTCGCCGCCGCCCTGCCGGTCGGCAAATTCCACGGCATCGGCCCGGCGACGACGAAGCGCATGAACGCCCTCGGCATCTTCACCGGGGCGGACCTGAAGGCGCGCAGCCCCGAATTCCTGGCCCATCATTTCGGCAAGGCCGGCCCCTATTTCCATGCGATCGCGCAGGGCCGCGACGGGCGCCGCGTGGTGCCCGACCGGCCGCGCAAATCGATCGGCTCGGAGACCACCTTCCGCGAGGACCTCTCGGCCCCCGGCCCGCTGGAAGAGGGCGTGGCCGAACAGGCGGCCGAAGTCTGGCACCATTGCGAGCGCTTCGGCCTGACCGGCCGCACGGTCACGGTGAAGATCAAATTCGCCGATTTCCAGATCGTCACCCGCAGCCACACCACGGCGGCCCCGGTCGCCAACCTGGCCGAGCTGACGCGCGAGAGCATCGCCCTGCTGCGCGGCGCCTTCCCCCTGCCGAAACCGATCCGCCTGATCGGCGTCACCTTGTCGAATCTGGGCGGCATCGCCCTGCCTGCGCCGGTCGACCAGCTCGCCCTCGACCTCGGCGGCCACTGCCCATATTGAGCAGTGCCAGTGCCGGCCGGGCGCGGCAGAATGCGCCCGGGCGGGACATCACCCGGATGCCGCCGAACAATAACGATCGGGGAGGGAAACATGGCCGGGAATGACAAGAAGGATCCGCGCGGCAAGCGCGGGCTCGACAGGCGATCGTTGCTGATCGGCGCGGCCGGCGGGGCTGCCGTGGCGGGGGCCGCCGGGGCGGGCTATGTCACGCTGGACCATGCCGTGCGCAAGCTCCGCACGCCCGCCGCGGTCGGAGGCGGCGGCCCGGCACAGGTGGCCGAATCCTTCGCCGATTCGAGGCCGTCCTATACCGAACGGCCCGACCCGAAGCCGGGCAAGCCCAATATCGTGGTGATCGTGCTCGACGATGTCGGCTTCGCCGACCTCGGCTGCTACGGCAGCGAGATCGCGACACCCAATATCGATCGCCTGGCCGGTCGCGGCCTTCGCTATTCCAATTTCCGCACCTGCGCCATGTGCTCGCCCACCAGGGCCGCGCTGATGACCGGGCTCAACCATCATTCGGCCGGCATGGGCTGGCTCGCCGATCTCGATTCCGGCTATCCCGGCTATCGCGGCGACATGACGCTCGAAGCCGCCACCATGGCGGAAGTCCTGCTCGACGAAGGCTGGTCCACCCTCCATGTCGGCAAATGGCATGTGAACGTCGCCCATTCCAACGGCGCCGCCGGCCCCTATCACAATTGGCCGACCAGCCGCGGCTTCGAGCGCGCCTATTGGTTCCAGGGCCACTCGACCGATTACTACCGCCCCGCCGAACTGTTCGAGGGCCGCGCCCCGCTCGAGGTGCCCCAGGGCGAATATTACGCCCTCGACGACCTCACGAACCGCGCCGTCACCTATCTCCACACCCAGCGGGCGCTGGAGCCGGAACGGCCCTTCTTCCTGCAGATCGCCTATCCGGCCGCCCATTCGCCGCTCCAGGTCCCGGCCGAATCCCGCGATGCCTACAAGGGCAAATATGATGCCGGCTGGGATGTCGTCCGTGCCGCCCGGCTGGAGCGCCAGCGCAAGATGGGCATCGTGCCGGAGACCACGGAACTGCCGCCGCTCGCCCCCGGCGTCTCCGCCTGGGATGCCCTGGATTCCGACGAGAAGCGCCTGTTCGCCCGCTACATGGAAGTCTATGCCGGGCTGATCACCAGGCTCGACGCCGCGATCGGCCGCCTGATGGACGAGATCGAGGCGATGGGCGAGGCCGACAATACGCTGGTCGTCCTGTTCTCCGACAACGGCGGCTCGGCCGAAGGCACCCAGACCGGCACGCCCAACGTCCTCGCCGCGGCACTCGGCCGGCCGGTGCCGGTCCACGACGCCCTGAAGCTCTACGACGTGATGGGCGGGGACGAGACCTTCCCCCATTATCCGATCGGCTGGGCCTGCACCTCGAACACGCCTTACCGGCTTTACAAGCAATATACCCACCTCGGCGGCGTGGCCGATCCGCTGGTGGTCGCCTGGCCCAAGGGAATCCCGGCCCGGGGCGAAATCCGGGACCGTTTCGTTCATGTCATCGACCTCTATCCGACCCTGCTCGACGCCCTCGGCCTGCAACGCCCGGCGACCTATCGCGGACGCAAGCTGAAGCCCCTCGAAGGTGCCTCGGCCGCCGCCACCTTCGCCGATCCCAAGGCACCGACCAGGACCGAGCAATATTTCGAGCTGGGCGGCCAGCGCGCCTATATGGACGGCGACTGGCGCCTGGTCACCCGCCACGCCCGCGGTTCCTCCTACGACGACGACAAGTGGGAACTCTACGATCTCTCCAAGGACCCGAACGAGCTGGTCGACCTGGCCGGCCAGCATCCGGACAGGGTCAAGGAACTGGTCGCCAAGTGGAATGCAGCGGCCGAGCGCTACAACGTCTTCCCGCTCGACGACCGCAATCTGGTGGTCAAGCTGGGCCAGGACCGGCAGCGCCGGGGCGCCCGCGCCAATTGGAAGCTGAAGCCGCCGATGGACCGGCTCTCGGCCCATGTCTCGCCCCAGGTGCTCGGCTTCTCCCACGAATTCGTGGCCGAGATCGTGCGGAAGCCCGGGGCGGGCGACGGCGTGCTCTTCGCCGCCGGCTCGCGCCATGCGGGCTATGTCCTGTTCATCCACCAAGGCCGCCTGATCTACGAGCAGAACATGGCGCCCTGGGGCGAGCGGATCGAGAGCACGGAACAATTGCCCGAGGGCAAGATCACCGTCCGCTACGTCCAGACCATGACCTCGCGGCCCTTCGAGGGCGGCGGCGCCCTCTTCCTGGGCGACCGCAAGCTGGCGGAGAAGACGTTCCAGCGCTGCGTCCTCACCATGTCCTACGACGGTTTCTCGCTGGGCGCCGACCTGGGCAATCGGGTCTCCACCCTCTACCAGGGACCCAACCCGTTCCAGGGCGAGCTGATCGGGCTCGAGATCAAGATCGATGCCGAGCCCTTCGGCCCGCTGGAGAGCCAGCGGCTGATCGACGCCATCGCGATCAAGATCTGACCATGGAGCCGGCCGGCGATTTCGTGGCGATCCCGGCCGGCACCTACCGGCTCGGCTCCGACGACCATTACGCCGAGGAACGCCCGGCGCGGCACGAGACCGTCGCCGGCTTTTCGATCGCCCGGCGGCCGGTGACGTGGCGCGACTTCGCCCGTTTCATCGCCGCGACCGGCTACGTCACCACGGCGGAACAAGGCGAACGCCCGGGTTCCGCCGTCTTCACCATGACGGCAGGCCCGGTCGACCTGCATGATCCGCGGCAATGGTGGCGCTTCATCGAGGGGGCCAATTGGCGCGAGCCGGAAGGGCCGGGCAGCGCCGGGACGCTCGATCCCGAAGCCCCGGTGACCCATGTCAGCATGGAAGACGCCGCGGCCTATTGCGCCTGGGCCGGGCTTCGCCTGCCGAGCGAGGCGGAATGGGAAGCGGCGGCGCGCGGCGGCATCGGCGACGCGCCCTATGCCTGGGGCGACCGCTTCATGCCCGAGGGACGCCTGATGGCCCATGTCTGGACCGGCGCCTTTCCCTGGTATTTCGCCCGCGGCACGCCCGGGCCGGCCCCGGTCGGCCTCTATCCCGCCAACGGTTACGGCCTGCTCGACATGATCGGCAACGTCTGGGAGCTGACCGCGAGCCCCTTCGAGCGCGCCTCGGCCTGCGGCTGCCGGCCTGCCGTCGCGGGCGCACTGGTCGCGGCCAAGGGCGGCTCCTTCCTCTGCGCCGGCGAATATTGCCTGCGCTACCGCCCGGCCGCCCGGATCGGCATCCGGCCGGGCGATACCTCCAGCAACGTCGGCTTCCGCTGCGCCTTGCCGTGAGCGGGGCGGTGTGCAACCCGCGCAGGATGAGGAAATGCCGATTATTGCTACTCGCGGTCTATTTATCACATATTTTCCTATTATCGCGGGAAACCATCAATCGGCCTGCAATATTGGCTCTGACTCACTTTTGATGAAATCCGGGTGCTGACTGGCTGGGAGTTCTTCGAGGAGAATCAAAGCCATGCAGGCTACGCTCCGGGCATCGTCGCTGGTCCCGCGTGGTTTCGTGGTCGATGGTGCGGTCTGCGACGATAAGGGTGCAGTGATCACCATTCGTCACTCGAGCAATTCCTCTACCTGCCCGAGCTGCGGCACGGTCGCGGCGCGGGTACACGGCCGGTATCGGCGGCACTTGGCAGATCTCCCGATTGCCGGCAGACCAATGCGCCTTGAGATCATCGCGAGACGCTTTCGCTGTGACGCCGTCCTGTGTGGGCGGCGCATCTTCACCGAGCGGTTTGGTCCGGCTGTGCTGGCGCCTTGGGCACGCCGTACCGCTCGTCTCGACCATGTCGTTTATCACCTGGGCCTCGCCTTGGGCGGTAGGCCGGCGGCGAGTTTTGCCCAGCGCCTGATGCTGCCGGTGAGCAACGACACTTTGCTGCGCGTCGTGCGAAGGCGGAGAAGCCCGCGCTTCGTGCCGCCGACGGTGACCGGCATCGACGACTGGGCGTGGCGGCGCAACCAGCGTTAGGGCCCCCTCATTTGCGATCTTGAGCGGCGCCGGACGATCGCGCTGTTGCCGGACCGTGAGCCCGCCACCGCACAAGGCTGGCTGGTGGATCAGCCCCAGATCTCTGTTGTCGCCCGAGATCGAGGCGGCAGCTACGCCCTGGCAGCGGCCAGGGCACTGCCTGAGGCGACCCAAGTCGCCGATCGGTGGCACCTGATGGAGAATGCCAGCCGGCTTTCCTCGATGCCGTGCGCAAATCCATGCGCCAGGTCCGGGCGGCAATCGGCGCCGCCACGATCAATCCCGAGTTGCTCACCGCGGCGGAACGGCTGCAGTACGAGGGATATCTTCGCCGGGAGGATACCAATGGCGCCATCCTCGGCTTGGCGAAGGAAGGGGCGGCGATCAAGGAGATCGTGCACCGCACCGGTTACAGCCGAGGCCTTGTCCGCAAGGTCGTGCGCGGCCAGCGTTCCGATGTCTTTCGCACCCGAGAGAGCTCGCTGGAAATCCATTTGCCTTGGCTCGATGCCCAATGGGCGGCCGGACAGCGCAACGGCGCCGAGTGGGCAGCGCGCCGGCGGCAGGCGGAAAGGGCCGATGTGAGCTCGCTGAGCC
>NZ_JBAZKR010000050.1:0-31108 GCF_041650655.1 Zavarzinia sp. | reverse complement strand
GCATCGCCATTCTGGTCGGCATCGGCGGCTATATCGCGTGGCGCAGCTACAGCGAATCGAAGCTGAACGAGAATGCCCACGCCCTGGCGGCGGCGGCCCAACTCCTGACCGAGAAGAAGCCGGCCGACGCGGCCAAGGCCTTCGCCGCCCTGGCCGAGCAGGCGGGCGGCGCCTACGGCGATTTCGCCCGGCTGGACGGGGCGGCGGCATCCTTCGATGCCGGCGACATCCCGGGCGCCGTCGCCCTCTACGACAAGGTGGCGGAATCGGCGGGCGATCCTTCGCTGGCGGCCCTGGCGCGCGTTCTCGCAGTGCAGGCCCTGTTCGATTCGGCCAAGCCCGAGGAACTGGACCGCCGGCTCGACGTGGTCGGGGCCGAGGCCGGATTCGCACCTCTGGTGAAGGAATTGCGGGCCTATGTCCGTTTGAAGGCAGGGGCTGCCGACGATGCTCGCCGTCTTTTGGCCGAACTCGTCGACGATGCTGCCGCACCGTCGCGGTTGAAGAATCGCGCACAGGAAGTTCTTGATGCACTGGGCGGCCCGCTTCCTGCGGCGGCTCCGGCCAACCCGTCCGATCAACCGTCCGGTACCGAGGGGCAGCGTCCATGATCGCAGTCCGTAGTTTCAGCCGCCCCGCGGCCGCCCTGCTGCTGAGCAGCCTGCTGGGTGCCTGTTCGACTTTCGACAGTATCAATCCCTTCTCGTCGGGTCCGGCCCAGCGGGTCGAGGGCGAGCGCATTTCGGTGCTGGCCGACCAGTCGCCGGACGTCCAGCCCGATCCGGCGCTGGCCGGCGTCGCGGTCCAACTCCCGCCGCCCTATGCCAACCCGGAATGGCCGCAGCCCGGCGGCTATCCGGCCCATGCCATGTATCACCTGATGGTGGGCCAGGACCTCAAGGTCGCCTGGACCGCCGATGCCGGCAGCGGCGATTCCGCCGACACCCGCCTGGTCGCCCAGCCGGTGGTCACCACCGATTCGATCTATGTCCTCGACACCAGCGCCCATGTGAATGCGCTGAGCCTCGACGGCAAGCGGCGCTGGAGCGTCAGCCTGCAGCCAGAGGACGAGGACTCGGCGACCGGCTATTTCGGCGGCGTCGCCTATGACGACGGCAAGGTCTACGCCACCACCGGCTACGGCGACGTCTTCGCCCTGAACGCGGCCGACGGCAAGGTGATCTGGAAGCGCTCGATCGGCATTCCGTTCCGCTCCGGCCCGACCGTGAACGGCGGTCGCGTCTTCGGCATCACCCAGGACAACCAGCTTTTCGCACTCTCGACCGACAACGGCGACGTGCTGTGGAACCATGTCGGTATCTCGGAGAGCGCCGCCTTCCTCGGCGCGTCGAGCGCCGCCGTGGCGGGCGAGGCCGTGGTGGTTCCCTTCTCCTCTGGCGAGCTCTTCGCGCTTCGCGTCGAGAACGGTCGCGTGGTCTGGTCGGACAACCTGATCCGCACCGGCGCGACGACGCCGATCGCCGCGCTGAACGACATCCGTGGCCAGGTCGTGATCGACCGCGGCGACGTCTTCGCGACCAGCCATGCGGGTTCCACCGTGGGCATCGAGCTGCGCACCGGCTCCCGCCTGTGGGATCGCTCCATCGGCTCCAGCAACACGCCCTGGGCCGGCGGCGACTACATCTATCTCGTCTCGGACGACAACGCCCTGATCTGCCTGACCCGGGCCGACGGCCGCGTGCGCTGGGTGACCCAGCTCGCTCGCTACGAGGACGAGAAGGACAAGAGCGGCGTCGTCTCCTGGTCGGGTCCCGTGCTGGCCGGCGATCGCCTGCTGGTGGCCTCCAATACCGGGGTGATGACCGCGGTCTCGCCCTATACCGGTGACGTGCTGGGTTCGATTCAGCTCCCGGGCAAGACGGTGATCACCCCCGTCGTCGCCAACGGCACCGTCTATGTGCTGACCTCGAACGGGACGCTCGTCGCCATCCGCTGAGGAACGCATCGACTTTCGCACGGCACGCGGGACGACCCGCGTGCCGTTTGCATTTGAACGGAGGGAGACCCGATGGTCTCGGAACAGGCCCGTCTGCGGATTGCCATCGTCGGCCGGCCCAATGTCGGCAAGTCGACGTTGTTCAACCGCCTGGTCGGCAAGAAGCTTGCCCTGGTGGACGACACGCCGGGCGTCACGCGCGACCGCCGCGAGGGCGACGGCCGGCTGGGCGACCTTACGTTCTCGGTCTTCGACACCGCGGGGTTCGAGGATGCGGTCGACGATTCGATGGAAGGCCGTATGCGTCGCCAGACGGAACGGGCCATTGCCGATTCGGACCTCGTGTTGTTCCTCTTCGACGCCAGGGCGGGTGTAACCCCCCTCGACCTTGCGTTCTCGCGCCTGCTGCGCCGGACCTCGACGCCGATCGTGGTCTGCGCCAACAAGGCCGAGGGCAAGGAGGGCCAGATCGGCGCCACCGGGGCCTGGGAACTCGGCCTCGGCGAAGCCGTCAACCTGTCGGCCGAACATGGCGACGGCATGCTCGACCTCTATGAGACGATCGTCGACCGCCTGCAAGCCGCGGGCAAGGACCCCTATGCCGGCGAGGACGACGAGGACGGGGGGGAGGGCGAAGGTGCCTTCGATCCGGACGCCGAAGTGGTCGAGGACCCGGAAAAGCCGCTCCGCGTCGCCGTCGTCGGTCGGCCCAATGTCGGCAAGTCGAGCCTGATCAACCGCCTGCTCGGCGAGGACCGGATGATCACCGGGCCCGAGGCCGGACTCACCCGCGATTCGGTCTCGGTCGCCTGGGAATGGCAAGGCCGGCCCATCAAGCTGTTCGACACCGCCGGCCTCCGCAAGAAGGCCCGGGTCGAGAGCAAGCTCGAGAAGCTTTCGGTCGGCGACACGATCCGCGCCGTGAAATTCGCCGAGGTGGTGATTCTGATGATCGACGCCGTGCAGGGCATCGACCGGCAGGACCTCGTGATCGCCGACCGTGCACTCTACGAGGGGCGGGCGCTGATGGTCGCCTTGAACAAGTGGGATGCGGTCGAAGACCACAACAAGACCCTGGCGGACCTCAAGGAAAAGCTGGAAATCCACCTGCCGCAGGTGCGCGGTCTGCCGGTCGTCACGATCTCGGCGAAATCCGGCCGTGGCCTCGACAAGCTGATGCCCGCCGCCCTCTCGATCTATGCCAAGTGGAACCGCCGCGTCCCCACCGCGAAGCTGAACCGCTGGCTCTCGGAAGCGACCGAACGGCATCCGGCCCCGGCGGTCGGCGGGCGCCGTCTGCGTCCGCGCTACATGACCGAGGTGAAGGCCCGGCCGCCGACCTTCGCCCTGTTCATGAACCGCCCGGGTGAACTGCCGGATTCCTATTCCCGTTACCTGATGAACGGGCTCCGCGAAGCCTTCGACATGGAAGGCGTCGTCGTCCGCCTGAGCCTCCGCAAGAACGAGAATCCTTACGACGACGATTGATCGGACTTTACAAGTGGTCCTTGTGAAGCTCGACCCCGCTGTGCACGATAGTTGCGTTTCTGCCGGCGGGACTCGATGAATTCGGATTTGTGGCTGTATTTCGTGACGACGAACTGGCCGCCCCTGGCGCCGACCTGGATGCTGGTGGGCCTCGGCGGGGGGATCGGAATCCGGCTGATCCGCTGGCCGCGGCTGCTCGGGCGGTTCGGTTTCGCGGGCATCGCATTACCGATTTTTCTGGCTGCCGCCGCTTCCAATTATCTCGTGGCGGACTTCCCTGACGCCTTTCTGGCGGGGCGCCTGTGGCTTCCGATGGCGGTCTGGACGTTCGCCATCTTTGTGCTGGCGGTCGCCTTCGGCGCCGCGGCGGGGGCCCGTGCACGCGACGCCTTCCAGCGGAGT
This sequence comes from Zavarzinia sp., assembly GCF_041650655.1. Classification (GTDB taxonomy): domain Bacteria; phylum Pseudomonadota; class Alphaproteobacteria; order Zavarziniales; family Zavarziniaceae; genus Zavarzinia. Next base: position 27,261 of record NZ_JBAZKR010000050.1, on the reverse strand, counting down.
TGGCCGGCAGCGCTGGCCCTGATTCCGGTGGCCGGAGTCGCTCTGTTCTTATGGCCGTCCAGGGTGGAACGGGGAGCGCGTCTGCCGGATGCTGTGCAGGGGCCATTCGGCATCCTGTCGAGCCTGGCCTTTGTCGCCGTCACCGTTCTGTTCGGCTACACCGGCTCCACGGTGCAGCACGACGTGTCGCTGCGGGTTCAGTCCGAATTGGACTTTCAGATCGCCAACATGAGGCTGAATGTGCAGTTGCGAGGATTGCACGCCGTGATGGACGATATAGCCCATTCGATCCACGGTCCGATCCCGGTCGACACCGTGACAACTCTCGTCGAGGTCCGGGCCGAAGACAGCCGGCTTCGCTTCGATTATTCCGTCAGCGCGCCGCCCGGCGCCGTCGACCGGGAACATTTGGCGAAGCGGGTCCATGATGACAATTGCAGGGACCGGTCGATCAGGGCCCTGATGGATCTCGGTGCGACGATCGAACGGCACTACTATTCGACCGAGGGCCTGACCGACTTGACCTTCGCGACCACTATCGCGGACTGCGTCGAAAACCTCTAGTCAGCGCCCGTCTTCCGGCAATTCGTGATCCATGGAGAGGGCGGGGGCGCCTTCCTTGCACCAGCCGACGATGCGGGCCGGGATGCCGGCCACGGTGGCGCAGGGTGGCACGTCGTGCAGCACCACGCTGCCGGCGCGGACCTTGGGGTTGCGGCCGATCTCGATATTGCCGAGCACGATGGCGCCGGCCGAGAGCAGCACGCCGTCACGCACCTTGGGATGGCGGTCGCCCGATTCCTTGCCTGTGCCGCCGAGCGTCACCTTCTGCAGGATCGAGACGTCGTTGCCGATCGAGGCGGTCTCGCCCACGACGAGGCCGGTGCCGTGGTCGAGCATCACGCCGCGGCCGACCGGGGCGGCCGGATGGATGTCGACCGCGAAGACTTCGGACCCCCGGCTCTGGAAGAACAGGGCGGCGTCGTGCCGCCCGGCATTCCACAGGTGATGGGCGATCCGGTGCATCTGCAGGGCCTGGAAGCCCTTGAAGAAGAGGAAGGGATGGGCGGCGCCCTTGACCGCCGGGTCACGCGCCAGGATGGCGGCGAGGTCGGCTTCCGCGGCGCGGGCGATGTCGGGCTCGGTCGCCACCGCTTCGGCCACCAGGTCGGCGACGACGTCGCGCGGTGTCATCTCGCAGGCCGATTTGTCGGCCAGCATGGCGCCGAGGGCAGCGGCGAAATCGGGCTTGCCCAGGATCCAGTGGCGGGCGAGGCGGGTCAGCAGCGGCTCATGGGCGGCGATCGCGGCGGCATGATCGACCAGGGCGCGCCACACGTCGTCCGGCGCGCCGGGCCCCCGCGCTTCACGTGAAGGCAGGGGAAAGGGGGCGACACTCTGCACGGATTCGAGCGGCATGATCGGCCTCTGCAGATGGGCGGTCAGGGCCGATGATAGCGCACAATCTCGCCGTGGCGCGTTTCTTCTGGACGCGCCAGTTCGACGAAGAGGGGCGCCACGTCGGCCGGTTTGGGCAATAGCTCCTTGTCCTCGCCGGGGAAGGCCTTGGCGCGCATGCCGGTGTCGATCGGCCCGGGCGAGAGCAGGTTGACCCGAAGGCTGGTCGAAGCCGTCTCCGCCGCATAGGTCTTGACCAGGGCGTCCAGGGCGGCCTTGGAGGCGCCGTAGCCGCCCCAATAGGCCTGGTTCTTCGAGGCCGCACCCGAGGTCACGAAGATCGCCCTTCCGGCGTCGCCGGCGCGCAGCAGGGGATCGAGCGAGCGGATCAGGCGCCAGTTGGCGGTCACGTTGATCGCCATCAGGCTGTCCCAATCCTTGGGTGGCAGATGGGCGAGGGGCGAGATCAGGCCGAGCACGCCCGCATTGGAGACCAGGATGTCGAGCTTGCCCCAGCGCTGGAAGATGGCGCCGCCGAGCCGGTCGATCCCCTCGACGTCCTTGAGGTCGAGCGGCACCAGGGTCGACGGCTTGCCGCCTTCGGACTGGATCAGGTCGTCCAATTCCTCGAGCGCGCCGGAGGTCCGCGCGAGCAGGATGAGATCGGCGCCGGCGGCGGCATAGGCCCGGGCCACGGCCCAGCCGATGCCACGCGACGCGCCGGTGATCAGGGCGAGCCGCCCTGCCAGGGGTTTCGCTTGAGTCATGAACTCAGCCGGCGGCGCGGCGGCGGCGCGACTGGTCCTCGTCGCCGCCCCAATGGTCGGTCAGGGAGATCGGATAATCGCCGGTGAAACAGGCGTCGCAGAACTGGGGGCTGTCCGGGTTGCGGCGGACTTCGCCCATGGCGCGATAGAGCCCGTCCATCGAGATGAAGGCGAGGCTGTCGGCCTGGATGAATTTGCGCATCCCCTCGACGTCGTGGCTCGCGGCCAGGAGCTGGCTCCGTTCCGGCGTGTCGACGCCGTAGAAGCAGGAATGGGTGGTCGGCGGGCTGGCGATCCGCATGTGCACTTCGGTGGCGCCGGCGTCGCGCACCATCTGCACGATCTTCAGCGAGGTGGTGCCGCGCACGATCGAATCGTCGACCAGGATGACGCGCTTGCCCTGAAGCTGCGGGCGGTTCGCATTGTGCTTCAGCTTGACGCCCAGGTTGCGGATCTGCTGGGTCGGCTCGATGAAGGTGCGGCCCACATAGTGGTTGCGGATGATGCCGAGCTCGAAGGGAATGCCGGCTTCGGCGGCATAGCCGATCGAGGCGGGCACGCCCGAATCCGGCACCGGGATCACCACATCGGCCGGCAGCCCGCTCTCGCGCGCCAGTTCGGCGCCGATCTGCTTGCGCACGTCGTAGACCGAACGGCCTTCGACCACGGAATCGGGCCGGGCGAAATAGATGTGCTCGAAGATGCAGAAGCGCGGCTTCAGGGTAGTGAAGGGCTTCAGCGAGCGGATGCCCTCGTCGGAGACGATGACGATCTCGCCAGGTTCGACGTCGCGCACGAAATCGGCGCCGATGATGTCCAGGGCACAGGTCTCGGAGGCGAAAACCATGGCGCCGTCGTCGAGTCGGCCCATGACGAGCGGGCGCACGCCGAGCGGATCGCGCATGCCCATCATCATGCCCTCGGTCAGGGCGACCAGGCTGTAGGCGCCTTCGATCTGGTTCAGGGCGTCGATCAGGCGGTCGATCTCGCCGCCCTTGGAGGAGGTGGCGACGAGATGGAGGATCACCTCGGTGTCCGAGGTCGACTGGAAGATGCAGCCTTCCTTGACCAGCCGGCGGCGCAGCGCCATGGCGTTGGTCAGATTGCCGTTATGGGCGATGGCGAGGCCGCCGAAGGCCAGATCGGCGAAAAGCGGCTGGACGTTGCGCAGGATGGTGGCGCCGAAAGTGGCGTAGCGGACGTGGCCGATGGCGGCATAGCCCGACAGTTCGGCCATCACGCGGTCGGATTCGAAGACATCCCCGACATGGCCCATGGCACGGTGGGCGGTGAAGCGCGCCCCGTCGAAGGCGACGATCCCGGCCGCCTCCTGGCCGCGATGCTGGAGCGCATGCAGGCCGAGTGCGACATGGCGTGCGGCTTCGGCATGACGGTAGATGCCGAAAATGCCGCATTCCTCACGCAGATGGTCGTCGTCGAAAGGGGTTGTCACGTAACCCGCCTCCTTCAGTTCGATGGTGTCACGCCGACGCTGTTGACCAGGCGGTTGAAGTCGTTCACCTGATCCTGCGAATAGCTGGTCTCGCGCGCCTTCGCTGGCAAGGCCTTTGGCGGAATGGCGCCCTGCGGCCCAGGCGTGGCTGGCGGGGTTACCGCGGGGGCCGGGGCCGCCGGTGCCAGGATGGCCGGTGCCGCCCCCGGGGCGAGCGGGCCGAGCGCCGGAGCCAGGTCCTGCAGCGCCCTGGCGCCGTTCATCATGGCACCGCCCTGGTTCTGCAGGCGGGTCAGGGCTTCCTCGCTGCGCAGTTCTTGCGGTAGCAGGCCGAACACGACTTCGGCGCCGGCGCGGATGATGGGCAGGGTCTTGGCGTCGCGCATCCAGGCCGGATCTTCCGGCTCGCGCACCAGGTTGGTCACCACCAGATAGGCGATCGAGACGACGGCGAGGCCGCGCAGGATGCCGAAGGCAAAGCCCAGCGTGCGGTCGAGCGGTCCGACCGCGCTGCTCTGCACCCGGCTGGCCACGACATGGGTCACGATCGAATAGACCAGGAGCGAGACCAGGAAGGGCGCGCCGACGGCGATCGCCATGGCGAGCGTCTCGTTGCCCGTCGCCTGGATCGCAAAGGGGCGCACCTTGTCATAGAGGTAGAGGGCGGTGAAGGCAGCGCCCACCCAGGCGGCGATCGACAGCACTTCGCGCGTGAAGCCGCGGAAGAAGGCGAAGAGCGCGGACAGGACGACGAGCGCGATGACCACCCCGTCGACGATGTTGAAGGGCAGATCCGACATGATCAGCGATTCCTCGGAGGGCGGCCAGTAGTGACTCCCACCTCATCTCCTACTAGGCGTTGGACCATGTCCGCAAGTCGAGAGATCTCCGTAATGCCGGCGGAGCCCGCTCGTTTTGCCCCACCGGCCGGGACGATCGCCCGGTCGAAACCCAATTTGACCGCTTCCTTGAGCCGCGCCTCGGCCTGGGTGACGGGGCGGACCTCGCCCGTCAGGCCGATTTCGCCGAATACTACCATGTTTCGCGGCAACGCAATATCGGCCAGGGCGGACACAAGGGCGGCCGCCACGGCGAGATCGGCGCCCGGCTCGGCGATGCGAAGCCCGCCGGCGACATTGAGATAGACGTCCCGCGGCCCGAAGGAAATGCCGCAGCGTGCCTCCAGCACCGCCATCACCATGGCGAGGCGGCCCGAGTCCCAGCCGATCACGGCGCGCCGGGGCGTGCCGAGCGCGCTCGGTGCCACCAGGGCCTGGATCTCGACGAGGAGGGGCCGTGTGCCCTCGATGCCGGCGAAGACGGCGGTGCCGGAGACGTCCTCCTGCCGTTCGCCCAGAAAGATGGCGGACGGGTTGGGCACCTGGGAAAGGCCGGCGTCGGTCATCTCGAAGACGCCGATCTCGTCGGTCGGGCCGAAGCGGTTCTTGACCGCGCGCAGGATGCGGAACTGGTGGCTCCGCTCGCCCTCGAAATAGAGCACGGTGTCGACCATGTGCTCGACCACCCGGGGGCCGGCGATCTGGCCATCCTTGGTGACATGGCCGACCAGGATCACGGTGACGCCCTTCCGCTTGGCGTAGCGGACCAGTTCACCGGCCACGGCGCGCACCTGGGAGACGGTACCGGGGGCCGATTCGATATTCTCGGCGAACATGGTCTGGATCGAGTCGATGACCACGACCTCGACCCGTCCGGCGGCGTCGAGTGCGGCGAGAATGTCGCCGAGGCCGGTCTCGGCGAGCAGCTTCACCGGCGCGTCGCCGAGGCCGAGGCGCCCGGCGCGCAGCCGCACCTGGTCGATCGCTTCTTCGCCCGAGATATAGGCGCAGGCACGCCCGGCGCGGCCGAGAGCGGCGACGACCTGGAGCAGGATCGTGGACTTGCCGATGCCAGGGTCGCCGCCGACCAGAAGGGCGGAGCCCGGCACCAGGCCGCCGCCGGCGACGCGGTCGAATTCATCGATGCCAGAGGGCAGGCGGGGCGGCGGTGCTTCTCCCCCGCGGAGGTCGGTGAATTCCGGGGCCCGCGACTTGCGCCGGCTGGCCTTGGCGTCGAGCCCACCGGGCAACGCGCTGGGTAGCGCTTCCTCGACGATGGAATTCCAGGCACCGCAGGCTTCGCAGCGCCCGGACCACTTGCGCGCCGCGGCGCCGCAGGCCTGGCAGACCCAGGACTCGGTTGCCTTGGCCATCAGGGTTTCAGGATATCCATGGTGATCGGGCCGACGGCCCGGCCATGGATGAATTGGTCGACGTAAGGATTGCCCGAAGCGTCGATCTCGCTCTTGTGGCCGCACCAGATGATCTTGCCGTGATAGATCATCGCCAGGCGGTCGGCGATCTTGCGGGCGGAGGCCATGTCGTGGGTGATGGTCAGGGTGGTGGCGCCCAGGTCCTTCACGCATTCGACGATCAAGTCGTTGATCACGTCGGCCATGATCGGGTCGAGGCCGGTGGTCGGCTCGTCGAAGAAGATGATCTCCGGCTCGGTCGCTATCGCGCGGGCCAGCGCCACGCGTTTCTGCATACCGCCCGAAAGTTCGGCCGGGAAGAGCTCGCCGACATCTGCCTTCAGGCCGACGCGGCCGAGCTTCTCGATCGCGATTTCCTTCGCCTTGGCCTTCTTCATGCCGCGGCCCTGGATCAGGCCGAAGGCGACGTTCTGCCAGACCTTCATGCTGTCGAACAGGGCGGAGCCCTGGAACAACATGCCGAATTTGGCGAGATAGTCCTCCTTGGCCGAGCCGCGAAGCCCTACGACGTCTTCGCCGTCGACCAGGATGCGGCCCTTGTCCGGGCGGAGCAGGCCGAGCACGCATTTCAGCATCACCGACTTGCCGGTGCCCGAGCCGCCGATGACGACCAGGGATTCACCCCGGCCGACCTCGAGGTCGATGCCGTCCAGCACCTTCTTCGGGCCGAAGTGTTTGACGACGCCGTCGAGTTTCAGTTTCGGCGTGGTCATGACGCGAAGAACAGTTCGGTGATCAGGTAGTTGGCCGCCAGGATCAGGACCGAGGCGGAAACCACCGCATTGGTGGTGGCGGCACCGACGCCCTGGGCGCCGCCCCGGCTGTGATAGCCGTGATAGCAGCCCATGAGCGCCAGGATGAAACCGAAGGCGGCGGCCTTCACCAAGCCCGAGACGACGTCCATCACCTCGAGATAGTCGACGGTCGATTTCAGGTAGGAGCCGTAGTTGAAGCCGAGCTTGCCCGTGCCGACCAGATAGCCGCCCATCACGCCGATGATGTCGGACACGATGACCAGGAGCGGCATGGTCACGGTCGCCGCGATCAAGCGCGGCGCCACCAGATATTTGAACGGGTTGGTCGACAGGGTGGTGAGCGCGTCGATCTGTTCGGTCACCCGCATGGTGCCGAGTTCGGCCGCCATGGCCGCCGATACCCGGCCGGCGACCATGAGGCCGGAGAGCACGGGGCCGAGTTCGCGCGCGATCGCGATCACTACGATGGTGGCGACGGCGTTTTCCGCGTTGAAGCGCGAAGAGCCGATATAGATCTGCAGTGCCAGCACCATGCCGGTGAAGACCGCGGTCATCCCGACCACAGGCAGCGAGAAATAGCCGATCGAGAGCATCTGCCGGCCGATCAGCCCGAGATAGAAGGGGGGGCGCAGGCAGTGCTGCAGGCCGTTGCCGGCGAAGACGGTGAGGCGGCCGACCGCGGCGAAGGCGCCGATGGCTCCCCGGCCGACGAAGGCGATCGGGTTGGTCATGCCGGACGGCCGACGTAATGGCGGGCGAAACGCCGGCCGAGCCGGGTCAGCAGTTCGTAGGAGACCGTGTCCATGGTCTTGGCCACGCGGTCGACGGTCAGCGCGTCGCCGATCAGGGTGATCGCCATGCCCGGCTGGGTCAGGTGTTCCGGCACGTCGGTCACGTCGATGGTCATCAGGTCCATGGAAATGCGCCCCAGGATCGGAATTTCGCGGCCGGCGATCAGGGCGTGGCCCCGGTTGCCCGCGGCCCTCAGGAAGCCGTCGGCATAGCCGACGGCGACCGTCGCCACCCGCGTCGGCCGCGAGACTTGGTGCGCGGCACCGTAGCCAACGGTCTCGGGCCGGTCAATCGCGCGCGTTTGCAGGATACCGGCATCGAGCCGCACCACGGGGTGGAAGCGCATCGCCTGCGACGGGATCGGATTGCCGCCATAGAGGGCAATGCCGGGCCGCACCATGTCGAAGTGATAGTCGGCACCCCACAGCACGCCGGCCGAATTGGCCAGCGCCAGGCGCGGACGCTGTGCCCCCGTGGGCAGGTGGGCGGCGATCTCGACGAAACGGCGGCGCTGCTCCGCGGTCTTCGGGTTGGCGGGATCGTCGGCGCAGGCGAGGTGGCTCATGACGACGTCGAGCCGGATGCCGTCCAGCCGTTCCGGTTCTTCCGCCAGCGTGGCCAGTTCGGCGGCCGAGAGCCCGGTGCGGCACATGCCGGTATCGACATGGAGGGCGGCGGGCAGGGCGCGTCCGGCTTCTCGCGCCTGGGCCGCCCAGGCCGTCATGTCGTGCAGGCTGTTCAAGACCGGGGTGATGCCGTTCGCGGCAAATTCGCCCGCCGTGCCAGGGGGAATGCCGTGCAGCACGAAGACCGTGGCATCGGCCGGCAACAGGGGGCGGAGGGTCAGCGCTTCGGACAGATGGGCGACGAAGAAATTGCGGCAGCCGGCGGCATAAAGGGCGGGGCCGACCCGCGTGGCCCCCGCCGCGGCGGTCGCCGCCGGGCCGGCGATCTTGGCCAGGATCCGCCAGTTGGCGGCGACGGCGTCGAGGTCGATGGTCAGGCGGGTGGTGGCACCGATGGGTCCTTCGACATGCTCAATACTCGGCATCGGGCAGATAATCCTCACGCGCCAGATTCTCGAACAGGGTGAGGGACGGGTCGAAGCGCAGTTTCACGATGCCGATGGAGCCGTGGCGCTGCTTGCCGATGATCACCTCGGCCAGATTATGCACCTTTTCCATCTCGTCTTGCCATGCAGCGTGCTCGGGAGTGCCTTCCCGTGGCTCGCGCCGCATCAGGTAGTATTCCTCGCGGAACACGAACATGACGACGTCCGCGTCCTGCTCGATGGTGCCCGATTCGCGAAGGTCGGAGAGCTGGGGCCGCTTGTCGTCGCGCGATTCGACCTGGCGGGAGAGCTGGGACAGCGCGATCACCGGCACGTCCAGTTCCTTGGCCAGCATTTTGAGCCCGCGGGTGATCTCGGAGATTTCGCCGACCCGGTTCTCGACCCTGGATTTGCCGGAGGGGTTCACGAGCTGGAGATAGTCGACGACGACGAGGCCCAGGCCGAACTGGCGCTTCAGCCGGCGGCAGCGGGTGCGTAGCGCCGAGATGGTGATGCCCGGCGTGTCGTCGATATAGAGCGGCAGGTTCTGCACTTCCTGCGAGGCGCGCACCAGGTGGTGAAACTCGTCCGGTGTCAGCTGGCCGCGGCGGATCTTCTCGGAAACGATGCGCGACTGTTCCGAGAGCATCCGCATGGCGAGCTGTTCGGACGACATTTCGAGACTGAAGAAGGCCACCACGGCGCCTTCGGTGGTCGTCGTCCGGCCCGATTCGTCGCGCGAGAAGCGCGCCGCGCGGGCGGCGTTGAAGGCAATGTTGGTGGCCAGCGCGGTCTTGCCCATGGAGGGGCGGCCGGCCAGGATGATCAGGTCGGAACGGTGCAGCCCGCCCAGCTTCTGGTCGAGGTCGACCAGGCCTGAGGCGACGCCGGTCAGCTTGCCGTCCGACTGGAAGGCGCGCTGGGCCGCCTCGATCGCCTCGGTCAGGCCGTGGCTGAAGGGCATCAGGCCGCCTTCGCGGCTGCCCGATTCGGCGAGCGCGAAGAGCTTGCCTTCGGCGGCCTGGATCTGATCTTCGGCCGGATTGTCGATGTCGGCCTCATAGGCCGTGTTCACGATCTCCTCGCCGACCTGGATGAGCTGGCGCTTCACCGCGTGGTCGTAGATCGCCCGGCCATAGTCGCCGGCATTGATGATGGTCACCGCATTGGCGGCGAGACGGGCGAGATAGGCCGGGCCGCCGATCTCGACCATGGCCGGGTCGCTCTCGAAGAAGGGGCGGAGCGAGACCGGGTTGGCGATCTGCTGGCGCTCGATCAGCTTCACCGCGTGTTCGTAGATCCGCTGGTGCAGCGGCTCGAAGAAATGCTCGGCCAGCAGGAATTCGGAGACTCGGCCGACCGTCTCGTTATTGACCAGTATCGCGCCCAGCAGGGCCTGCTCGGCCTCGATGTTGTGCGGCGGTGTGCGATAGGTCGGGTCGGCCCCGCTGTCGTTCACGGCGATGAGCGGGGTGGCGAGGGGGCGGGCGGTATCCATCGCGGCAGTCTATCCCGGAGCGGTCGCGGGGGGAGGGCTTAAGCGCTCCCGCCCGCGACGATCCCCAGAAATTTCATCCACAGCCTGTGAACGTCGGGGATCTTATTGCGCCGCCGAGCGGTGGCCGAGGGCGGCTTCGGGACCGGCGTTATAAAGATAATCCCGGGTCATGGGGGCGCTCGCCACCGTGTGGCCCATCTGGACCTGGAACACCACCTGGCCGCCGACCCGGAACGAGGCTTCGCAGGAGGCGAGATAGAGGTCCCACATCCGGCAGAAGCGCTCGTCGTAGAGGGCGGCCGCATCGGCCCAGCGGGCACGGAACCGCCGCCGCCATTCCTTCAGTGTCTCGGCATAATGGACGCGGAGCACTTCGACATCGGTCGTCACCAGGCCGCAACGTTCGACCGAAGCCATGAATTCGGAGAGCGCCGGCGTGTAGCCGCCCGGGAAGATATATTTGGCGATGAAGCTGTTGGTCGGGCCGGGTGGGCCGGCGCGGCCGATGGTATGGACCATGGCGAGGCCGTCCGGCGCCAGCAGGTGCTGGATCTTGCCGAAATAGGCGTCGTAGAAGCCGACCCCGACATGTTCGAACATGCCGACCGAAACGATACGGTCGAAGCGGCCCTCGACCTTGCGGTAATCGAGCAGTTCGAATTTCACCCGATCGGCCAAGCCGGCCTTTTCGGCTCTCCCTCGGGCGACGCCGAGCTGTTCGGTCGACAGCGTGACGCCGGTGACATCGACCCCGTAGTCGCGCGCCAGGGTGAGGGCGAGGCCGCCCCAGCCCGAGCCGATGTCGAGCACCCGCATGCCCGGCTGCAACCGCAGCTTGGCCGCGATATGGGCCTTCTTGGCCGCCTGCGCCTCTTCCAGCGTCATGTCCGGGCGGGCGAAATAGGCGCAGGAATACTGCCGGTCGGGGTCCAGGAAGAGATCGTAGAGCGCGCCCGAAAGATCGTAATGGTGGGCCACGTTACGGCGTGCGATATGAGCCAGGTTGCGCTGTTCGAGCGGGCGCAACAGACGGCGCAGGACCGATTTCAGCTTGGCGAGGCCACTCAGCCCCACGCGCTCGAAATTCTCCACCACGACCATGCAGACGTCGTAGAGATCGCCCTCTTCGACGGTAATGCGGCCATCCATATAGGCCTCGGCGAAGCCGAGGCTGGGGTCGATGGCGGCCCTGAACAGGACCGAGCGATCATGCACCCGGAGAGTCGGGGTCGGGCCGCCGCTGCCGTCGCCATAGACATGGCGGCGGCCGCCCGGGTCGATGACCGCAAAGCGGCCGTGGCGGATGACCTTCTTCAACAGCGAATCGAGCAACATCACCACCCCCTGCACATTAAAGGGCGTCTGCCGATGCGGTCTTATGCCGCCTAACGACTGCTCGATTAAAAGTTAACGATTAACATCTGGCAATACGCATTCCTGCAGAGGGCTTGTTCAAAGCGCATGGCGCCTGCCCGGAAAGCGAAAGGCCCGAAAAAGGAAAACCCGGCGCGATCGCTCGCGCCGGGCTTCCGTCGGTGGCCGGAGGCCGCCCGATTACTCTTCGTCGTCGACGACCGGCATCAGGTCTTCGTCGTTCACCACGGCCTCTTCCTCGTGCTCGAAGACCACGGCGCCGGTGGCGGCCTGGACTTCGGCGTCGGCGGCCGAGCGGGCGATGTTGATGTTGACCGTGACCGAGACTTCCGGATGCAGCACGACACGGACCGGGGTCAGGCCGAGGGTCTTGATCGGCTGGCCGAGCATGACCTGGCGGCGGTCGACATGGTAGCCGGCCTCGATCAGGGCGGCGGCGACGTCGCGATTGTTGACCGAGCCGTAGAGCTGGCCGGTGTCACCCGCCTGGCGGACGATGACGACGGTGGCGCCGTCCATCTTCACCGCCACGGCCTCGGCTTCCTTGCGGAGTTCGAGGTTGTGGGCTTCCAGGTGCACGCGCTCCTTCTCGAAGCGGGCCAGGTTTTCCTTGGTGGCGCGCAGCGCCTTCTTCTGCGGCAGCAGGAAGTTGCGGGCGTAGCCGTCGCGAACGCGGACGACGTCGCCCATCTGGCCGAGCTTCTCGACGCGCTGCAGGAGGACGATTTCCATCTGCTCGTCTCCTTACTTCACGATATAGGGCAGCAGCGCCAGGTGGCGTGCGCGCTTGATCGCCTGGGCCAGCTCACGCTGCTTTTTGGCCGACACCGCGGTGATGCGCGACGGCACGATCTTGCCGCGTTCCGAGATGAAACGCTGCAGCAGCTTGACGTCCATATAGTCGATCTTCGGCGCATTCGGGCCCGAGAAGGGGCACGACTTGCGGCGACGGAAGAAGGGACGGCGGGCAGCGCCGCCGGCGGCACCGCCGCCCTGGGAATTACGCTCGCTCATGCTTCAGCTCCGAATTCGTCGCGGTCACCGTAGCCGTCGCGGTCGCGGCGGCGGCCTTCGGTCGCCTCGCGGCGCGCACGCTCTTCGCGGGCGGCCTTCACCTGCATCATGATCGACGGGCCTTCGGCCAGTTCGTCCTTGCGCAGGGTGAGCACGCGGATGATGTCCTCGTTGAGGCGCAGGTTGCGCTCCATCTCGGCGATCGCGGCATGGGGCGCGCGGATGTGCAGAAGCACATAGTGGCCCTTGCGGTTCTTCTTGATCCGGTAGGCGAGGTTGCGCAGGCCCCAGAATTCGCTCTTCAGGACCGTGCCGCCGTTCTCACCGAGAATCCGGGTCAGTTCTTCGACCAGGGTTTCCACCTGCTGGTTGGAAACGTCCTGGCGAGCAATGAAAATATGCTCGTACAGTGTCATGCCACGCTTCTCCTTCTGGCTTTTCGCGGCCCGGAGTCACGGGGGGATCCCGTCGACAGATCGGGCCTAGCCGGCACCATGCCGGCAAGGAGCGTTGGAAGCGCGGCACTATACACAAATCGGCCCCCGGGGCAAGCGGCGCGGCCGGCGTGGGGGCGAGGCCGCTTGACAGGCCTCCAGGACAAGGGCAAACAGCCGCCACTTGGATCTGACGAAAACGATCGGGGCCTACTGCCATGCGTCGTGCCTTCACCTTTCCCGGTCAGGGATCGCAAGCCGTCGGCATGGGCCGCGAACTCTATGACGCCTTCCCGGCGGCGCGCCACGTCTTCGAGGAAGTCGACGAGGCGCTGGGCGAGAAGCTATCGGCGCTGATCTTCGGCGGTCCGGCGGACGACCTGACCCTGACCAGCAACACCCAGCCGGCCCTGATGGCGGTCAGCGTCGCCGCCATGCGCGCGATCGAGGCCGAGGGCGGCAGGAAACTGGCCGAGATGGGCGAATTCGTCGCCGGCCATTCTCTGGGCGAATATTCGGCCCTGGCGGCGGCCGGCGCCATCTCGCTCGGCGATGCGGCGCGGGCGCTCAGGATTCGCGGCCAGGCCATGCAGAAGGCGGTGCCGGTCGGCGTCGGCGCCATGGCGGCGCTGCTCGGGATCGAGCTCGAGGTGGCGGAACAAGCGGCCAAAGAGGCGTCGAGCGGCGGCGAAGTGGTCACTGCTGCGAATGACAACGGCGGCGGCCAGGTGGTGATTTCCGGCCACAAGGCGGCGGTCGAGCGGGCCTCGGTCCTGGCGCTCGAAAAGGGCGCCAAGCGGGCCATGCCGCTGCCCGTGTCCGCCCCCTTCCATTGTCCCCTGATGCAGCCGGCGGCCGACGCCATGGCGGAGGCGCTGGCCAAGATCGAGATCAAGGCGCCCTCCGTCCCGGTGATCGCCAATGTCACGGCGTCGCCGGTGACCGATCCAGGCGAGATCCGCGAGCTCCTGGTCGCCCAGGTGACCGGAGTCGTTCGCTGGCGCGAATCCGTGCTGTGCCTGAAGGCCGAGGGCATCGGCCTGCTGGTCGAAGTGGGGGCGGGCAAGGTATTGTCGGGCTTGGTCAAGCGGATCGACAAGGAATTGGCCTCGGCCGCGGTGAACACGCCGGCCGACGTCGAAGCCTTCCTGAAGACTCTCTGAGGAAAAGCAGCATGTTCGATCTTTCGGGCAAGGCCGCGCTGGTCACCGGCGCATCGGGTGGCATCGGCGCTGCCATCGCCAAGGCGCTGCACGTCAATGGCGCCACCGTCGGCCTGTCGGGCCGCAAGGTGGCCGCTCTCGAATCGCTGGCGGCCGAACTGGGCGGCGAGCGGGTCCATGTGCTGCCCGGCGAACTCTCCGACGGCGCCGCGATCGAGGCTCTGGCCGAACAGGCCGAGGCGGCGCTCGGCAGGATCGACATCCTGGTGAACAATGCCGGCCTCACCCGCGACATGCTGATGATGCGCCTCTCGGACGAGATGTGGGACGAGGTGATCGCGGTCAACCTGACCGGCACCTTCAAGCTCACCCGCGCCGTCTCCAAGGGCATGATGCGGCGGCGCTATGGCCGGATCGTCACCATTACGTCGGTCGTCGGCACCATGGGCAACGCGGGCCAGGCGAATTATGCCGCCTCCAAGGCGGGTCTGGTCGCCATGTCGAAGTCGCTGGCGCAGGAAATCGCCTCCCGCAACGTGACGGTCAATTGTGTCGCACCCGGTTTCATCGCAACGGCGATGACCGACGTGCTGAACGACAAGATCAAGGAAGCTACGCTGGCCAAGATCCCGGCGGGGCGATTCGGCGCGTCCGAGGACGTGGCGGCCGCGGTCGCCTTCCTGGCATCGGCCGAAGCCGGCTACATCACGGGCCAGACCATCCATGTGAACGGCGGCATGGCGATGATTTGATCGCAAAAGCCGCAGTTTTCCGCCTCCTGGCGGCGCTGGCAATGGTCGTGCGATTATGTTAGGAAGCCAGCCGTCGGTAGCCGAAAGCCCGCAGCGGTCGTACCTAGGTCGTCCGCCGTATGGGACCTGGGTGACAGCGGGAAGCCAGCTGCTTCGGGGCATCAACAGACTGGCGTCGAGGCGCCGCGTTTAGAGCAGGGGAAAATCGAATGAGCGACATTGGCGAGCGGGTTAAGAAGATCGTCGTCGAACACCTGGGTGTGGACGAGGAAAAGGTCGTCGAGACCGCCAGCTTCATCGACGATCTGGGCGCCGACTCGCTCGACCAGGTCGAGCTGGTGATGGCGTTCGAGGAAGAGTTCGGCGTGGAAATCCCGGACTCGGCGGCCGAAAAGATCCTGACGGTCAAGGACGCCATCGACTTCATCAAGGAGAACGTCGCCTGATAAGGGCGACGGTTCACGCACACCTCCCATGAGGCGCGTCGTCGTCACCGGTCTCGGCCTGGTTACCCCGCTGGCCAGCGGGGTCGAGGAGACATGGGCACGTCTCCTCGCCGGCCAGTCGGGCATCCGGACCATCACGGCCTTCGAAACTTCCGACCTGCCGACCAAGATCTCGGCCAATGTGCCGCGAGGCGACGGCAAGGACGGTACCTTCAATCCCGACGATTGGATGGAGCCGAAGGAACAACGCAAGGTCGACGATTTCATCATTTTCGCGGTCGCGGCGGCGGTCCAGGCGGTGCGTGACGCCGGCTGGGAAGACCCGTCGACCGAGGAGAAGCTGCGTACCGGCGTCATGATCGGCTCCGGCATCGGCGGCCTGCCCGGCATCGCCGATGCGGCCGTGCTGCTGCACGAGCGGGGACCGCGCCGGATCAGTCCGTTCTTCATCCCGGGCCGGCTGATCAACCTGGCTTCCGGCCATGTCTCGATCCGCTACGGCTTCAAGGGGCCGAACCATTCGGTGGTCACCGCCTGTTCGACCGGCGCCCATGCCATCGGCGACGCCTCGCGCCTGATCGCGCTCGACGATGCCGACGTGATGGTCGCCGGTGGCACCGAGGCGGCGCTGTCGAGGCTCGGCATCGCCGGCTTCAACGCCGCGCGCGCCCTTTCGACCGCCTTCAACGAGACGCCGGAAAAGGCGTCGCGTCCCTGGGACAAGGACCGCGACGGCTTCGTCATGGGCGAAGGCTCGGGCATCGTCGTGCTCGAGGAATACGAGCACGCCAAGGCCCGCGGCGCCAAGATCTACGGCGAAGTGACGGGTTACGGCTTGTCGGGCGACGCCTATCACATCACCACGCCGGCGGAAGACGGCGACGGCGGTTTCCGGGCCATGCAGGCGGCGTTGAAGCGTGCCGGTCTGCAGCCTTCCGACATCGACTACGTCAATGCCCATGGCACCTCGACCCCGGCCGGGGACGAGATCGAATTCGGCGCCGTGAAGCGCCTGTTCGGCAATGCTGCGGGCAATGTCTCGATGTCGTCGACCAAGTCGTCGATCGGCCACCTGCTGGGGGCGGCCGGATCGGTCGAGGCGATCTTCTGCCTGCTCGCGCTGCGCGATCAGATCGCCCCGGCGACCCTCAACCTGGACAATCCGTCCGACAGCGTCAGCGGCATCGACCTGGTGCCCCATACGCCGAAGAAGCGGGAAATCCGGGCCGTGCTGTCGAATTCCTTCGGGTTCGGCGGCACCAATGCGTCGCTGGTCTTGACCAAGGCCAACTGAGAACAGGGGCGCGGGCAGTCACATGCTGCGCGCGCTCCTCCTCGGCCTCTTTTCGCTCGTCGTCCTGGCGGGCGGTGCCATTCTCTACGCCTATTACGAAATTCAGCGGGCCGGCCCCAATGCCGAACCCGTGACCGTGGTCATCGAGAAGGGTACGGGCACGGAAGCGATCGGTGCCGCCTTCGAGCAGGCGGGCGCGCTTCGCTGGCGCTACTGGCTCATCGCCGCCGCCTTGGCACCGGGCGACAAGCGCCCGCTCCAGGCCGGTGAATATGAAATCCCGCCGGGCGCCAGCGCGCTCGCCATCGTCCGCCTGCTGCGCGACGGCAAGGTGGTGGTGCACCGCCTGACCGTGCCGGAGGGTCTGGCGGTGCCCGAAATCATGAAGTTGGTCGCGGATACGGCGGCCCTGTCCGGCAGCCTGCCGCCGGCGCCGCCGGAGGGTAGCCTGCTGCCCGAGACCTATAATTTCACCCGGGGGGAGAACCGTTCCGCCCTGATCGACCGCATGCGCCAGGCGATGGAAGCCGAACTGGCCGCCGCCTGGGCCGCGCGGAGCGCCGATCTGCCATTCGATACGCCGGAAAAGGCCCTGGTGCTCGCTTCCATCATCGAGAAGGAGACGGCGCGGGACGGCGAACGGCGCCATATCGCCGGGGTCTTCGTCAACCGGCTGAACAAGGGCATGCGCCTCCAGTCCGATCCGACCGTGATCTACGGCATGACCAAGGGCTCCGGACCGCTCGGCCGCGCGCTCACCCGCGGCGACCTCGATCAGGCGAGCGACTACAACACCTATGTCATCGCCGGCCTGCCGCCCGGTCCGATCGCCAGCCCTGGGCGGGATTCGCTCCGCGCCGCGGTCAATCCCCTGAGGACCAACGACCTCTATTTCGTCGCCGACGGCACCGGCGGCCACGCCTTTGCGGCGACGCTGGACGATCACAATCGCAACGTGAAGAAGTGGCGGGACCTTCAGGCCAAGGGGAACTGAAGGTAGCCGTCAGGCCCGGTTTGATCGATATTCCGGTTCTCTCAGCCGGCCTTCTGCAACGCTTCCTGGCCGAAGGAGGACAGGCCGAGGGCGGATTCGGGCAGTTTCAGCGTGCCGTCGTCGAGCTTCTTCTTCAGGTAATTGAAGCTCTGCGCCGTCTGGGCGAAGAGATGCTCGCCCGCGATCAGGGCCGGGCGCGGCGTTGCCCCCTCGGTCGTGAAACAGGGCAGGGGGGCGACGCGGGTGTAATAGTCCACGTTGAAGAACAGGGGGAACGAATAGCGTTCCTCCTTGACCTTGCGCACGCGGTGCGAGGTGGCGACGAACTGGCCGTTGGTCCAGGTTTCCAGCATGTCGCCGATATTGACGATGAAGGCACCGGGCACCGGCGGCACGTCGATCCATTCGCCCGCCCCGTTCAGCACTTCGAGGCCGGGACCGGTGGCATGCAGAAGGGTGAAGCATTCGTAATCGGTATGGGCACCCATGCCGATGACGTCCTTCGCCTCCGGGTTATAGGGGTAATGGATCATGCGGAGCTGGCTCGGCGGCTTGGTGACATAGCCGTCGAACAGTGCGGGTTCCTGGCCCAGGGCCAGGGCGAAGCCGCGCAGCAGGTCCCGGCCGACCTGCAGCACGGCCCGGTAATAGGCGCCGACCTGATCCTTGAAGCCGGCGAGTTCCGGCCATTGGTTCGGCCCCAGCATGGGATTGCCGGCCAGATAGTCGGGATCGTCGGCCGGCAGGTCGCCGGAGAGGTCATAGGCTTCCTTGAGATCCTTGGAGCCGCCGTAGAGGATTTCCTCGCCCACCGGGACATAGCCCCGGTGGTTGGTCGACTGGCCGATATAGACCTTCATCTTCTCAGGGACAGGCTGCGCGAAGAAGCGCTTGGCCGCATCGAGCAGCCCGTCGAAGAGTTCGGGGGCCATGCCGTGGCCGGCGACATAGAGGAAGCCCACCTCGCGGCCCGCGACGCCGAGTTCCGCCGCGACCCGTGCCTTGGCCGCGGGATCGTCGCCCCGGAGGGCGGCGATGTCGACGATGGGCAGGGAACGGAAGGAACGCGGCGCAGGCATGGTCAGGCTCTCCAGTACCGATCGGGTTACAGCTTGCCCTCGGCCGCCATGGCGGCATAGGTGTCGTCATAGCGGAGCTTCACATTGGCCGGATCGCCCAGGACCTTGCCGCCGGGAAGCTGGATGCCGATCACGTCGACGCTCTTGGCGCCTTCGCCGAGCAGGTTGTGGTCGAAGCTGAACTTGCGGACCAGGTCCACGGCATCGGCCATCGCCTTGCTGCGATAGAATTCAGTCACGTCCTTGGGCGTCAGGAACAGGTGGGTGGTGGCGAGCTGGGTCTCGTAGCCCGGCACGTCGGTGCCCGAAGCCTTGGCCATGAATTCCATCGCCTTGGCCGATTCCGCGTCCTTCTTCTGCATCAGGGCGAGGACTTCGTACCAGGCGCCGGTCAGCGCCTTGCCGAGGGCCGGATTGTCCTTCAGCGTTTCGGTGTGGACGATGGTGCCGTCCATGATCTCGTTCGGGATCTTCGCGCTGTCGAACACGGTCGAAGTGTCCGGGGTCGCTTCGATGTCGCTCAGCGCGGGCTTCCAGGCGACCAGGGCCTTGACGTCGTCGGTCTTGAAGGCGGCCAGGAAGTCGGCATCCGAGATGTTCACGGTCTTGACGTCGGATTCCTTCAGGCCGACGGAGTCGAGCGCCCGGGCGAGCAGATAGTGCGAGACCGAGAACTGCACGACATGGATGGTCATGCCCTTCAGGTCGGCGACGGTCTTGCCCTTGCCCTTGATCACGATGCCGTCGTTGCCGTTCGAATAGTCGCCGATCTGCACCACGGTGGTGTCGACGCCGCCCGCGGCCGGAATGGTCAGGGCGTCCATGGTGGCGACCATCACGCCGTCGAACTGGCCGGCGGTATATTGGTTCACGGACTCGATGTAGTCGTTGACCTGAACGAGCTCGAGCTCGATGCCGTATTTGTCGGCCCATTTCTTGATGATGCCGGCCTGCTCGGCATAGGCCCAGGGCATGAAGCCGGCATAGATGGACCAGGCGATACGGAAGTGCTTCTTCGTCTCCGCTGCCGCCATGCCGGGCACCAGGGTCAGGCAACACAGAAGGACGGCGGCAATTCGGCCAAGGCGTCGAGTCATCGGCTACTCTCCTCGTTATACGCGGGGATCGGGGGTGTACGCGCTCATGGCCTGGCACCATCCGCGTGGCGGGCGTGCTGGCCGAAGGAATGGGTGTCGCTGACCTCGCCCGGCAGCACCAGGCTGCCGTCTTCGAGGCGCTTGCGCAGATAGGTGAAGCCCTGGGCGGTGACCGAGAACAGGTGGTCGCCCGCGATCACGGGCTTGCGCGCCGGCGCCGCGCCCGCGGTGAAGCAGGGCAGGGGGGCCACTTCGGTGTGATAGTCGACGCTGAAGAACAGGGGGAACGAATAGCGTTCCTCCTTGACCTTGCGCACGCGGTGCGAGGTGGCGACGAAGCGGCCGTTGGTCCAGGTCTCCAGCATGTCGCCGATATTGACGACGAAGGCGTTTTCGACCGGCGGCACGTCGATCCACTCGCCCGCCCCGTTCATCACCTCGAGGCCGGGGGCGGTGACGCACAGCAGGGTGAAACATTCCATGTCGGTGTGCGGGCTGATGCCCAGGGCATCGCCCGGTGCCGCGGGATCATAGGGATAATGGACCAGGCGCAACTGGCTCGGCGGCTTGGTCACATAGCTGTCGAACAGGGTGGGGTCCTGGCCCAGCGCCTCGGCGAAGGCGCGCAGCAGGGCGCGGCCGACCGCCATCACGCCGTCGTAATAGGCCCCCACCGCCGCGCGGAAGCCGGGCAGGCTCGGCCACTGGTTCGGCCCCAGCATGGGATTGCCGGCCAGATAGTCGGGATCGTCGGCCGGCAGGTCCTGCGACAGGTCGTAGGCTTCCTTCTGGTCCGGCGTGCCGCCGTAGATCACTTCCTCGCCGACCGGCACGTAACCCCGGTGATTGCGGGAGTTGCCGATATAGACCTTCATCTTCTCGCCGGTGTCCTGGGCGAAGAAGCACTTCGCGGCGTCGAGCAGGCCGTCGAAGAGCCCGGGCGCCATGCCGTGGCCGACGACATAGAGGAAGCCGATCTCGCGCGCCGTCTCGCCCAGGCGCTCGACCACCGCCCGGCGGGCGTCCGGGTCGGTGCCGAACAGGGGAGCGATGTCGACCACGGGGAGAGCGGTGAAATTGCCGGGGATCGCCATCGCGTCGTTCCGTCAGGGGGCCGTGCGGCGCAGGCAGGAGAAATCGACGAGATCGGTCAGCGCGCCCTGCAGCGCCTCGATCCGCCAGGCGCGGGTGATCTCCCGGCCGTTGCGGGCGATGTCGCGGGTGAGCAACTGGGCGCCGCAGCCGCCGGTGACCGGGCCGAGGCCGGCACCCTCGCGGTAGGGCAGGCTCGAATGTTCGATGGTCCAGCCGGCGGGACCGATGCGGCCGATCGAGATTTCGCAGTCGATCAGGTCGCGGGCGTCGGCGGCGGTCGGCGCCGCGGCGACCAGGGCGGCGAGGTCGCCCCCCGCCGGCAGGGCTGCGGTCCGGGCACGGGCATACATGAAGCGCTCGCCGCAGCGGACGACGAAGCCGGCGCGGCCGTCCTCGGCACAGGCGAGGCGGGCGGCGGAACAGGGCTGCACCGCTTCCGGCCCGCGATGCCAATGCTCGACATAGGCGACGTCGCGGCCTTCCTCGACCAGCACGTCGTTCTCGAAGCGGAGCGAGCCGGCATCGGAATAGGGCGAGACGGGCTGCACGTCGAGGTCGCGAGCCCAGGTGAAATGGCGGCCGTCGAAGGTCAGTTCCCCGGCGAAACCTTCCTGCCCGGCGAGCCAGCGCGCCTGCTCGCGGTCGAGATCGTCGAGGCAATGTACGGCGGCGAAATCGGGCCGCCCGGCCGGCTGGCGCAGGTCGATGTAGAGGCCCGGCCCCTGAAGCCACCAGACCGCGGTCGTCTCGTCCCGCCGGCCGTCGGGCCAGGCGATCAGGGAACGTTGCCAGAGTCCGCGAAGCGTTGCGACCGAGAGCAAGCGAGCCTCCATGAGCCGATGATCGGTCAAGCATGGCGGCCTATTGTGCGGTGCGGTAGGCGGTAATTGTCAATGGAGGTCATAGATAGAATCTATGACTCGGCCTTCTCCAGTTCGACCAGAATGGCGGTCAGCAGCAGGGCGGTCGGGGTGCTGTGGCCGCCATCGGCCCGGGTGATCACATAGACGTGATAGGACGGCAGGATTTCGGCCGGCAGCAGCGGCCAGAGGTTGGCGCCGGGACTTTCCGCCACCACCGTGGGCAGGAAGCCGATGCCGAGGCCGAGTTCGATCAGCCGGCGCACCTCGTGCAGGTTCTCGGCGAAACCGCCGACCCGGTTGCCCAGGCCGAAGCGGCGGCGGAATTGGCGGAGCTGTTCCGTCTCGTCCTCGCCGGTCAGGATGAAGCGCTCGAGGGTGAAATCGGCGGGATGGCCGGCCGGCTTGCCGTAGTGGCGATGGCGCGGGCCGCAGTAGAGCTGCTGGGTCTCGCGCATCAGCGGATAATAGGCGAGGCCGGCGGCGGGCGCCGTGTCGCCGGCGATGCCGATCTCGGCCTCGCCGTTGGTGACGGCACGGATCACCGCCGAATGGGGGGCGATGTCGAATTTGATCTCGACCGCGGGATGGGCGCCGTTGAAGCCCATGAGGGCACGCTCGAAGGCCGGGCACACCAGGTTGGAGATCATCTGGAGCCGGATCGACCCTTCGACGTCGCCCGCCGCCTTGGCCACCTCGTGGGGCACGTCGCGGGCGGCGAGCGCCATCTTTTCGCAGATTTCGAGCAGGGCCTGGCCGGCGGCGGTGGGTACCACGCCGCTGGCCGAGCGGTGGCAGAGCAGGACACCCAGCTCGTCCTCCAGCCGCTTCAGGGCGGCGGAGACGCTGGGCTGCTGGCGGTTCATGCGGCGCGCGGCGGCGCCGATGCCGCCCGCCCGGATCACTTCGGTGAAGAGCTTGAACAGGTTCCAGTCGATCCGCTGGGCGAACAGGCGGTCGTTGGTGCTGTCGGCGGCGCGGGGGCCGCGTTTGGGCTTCGGCATCTCGGGTTTCAGTCGTCTCGCATTCGGCTATAGTGCGCCACCATGACGACTGCGAACAATGCCCCGACCCCACGCATCTACACTGCCGCCCTGGCGATCATCGGCAACGAGATCCTGTCGGGCCGGACTCAGGACGCCAATCTGGCCCACCTGGCCAAGACGTTGAATTCCTGGGGCGTCGAACTGCGCGAGGCGCGCGTGGTGCCGGATATCGAGGGCGAGATCGTCGATGCCGTCAATGCGCTGCGCGCCCGCTACGACTATGTCTTCACCACGGGCGGGATCGGGCCGACCCATGACGACATCACCGCCGATTCGATCGCCAAGGCCTTCGGCGTGCCCCTGGTCGAACATTCCGACGCGCTCGCCATCCTGGAAGCCCATTACCCGCCGGGCGAGCTCACCGTGGTGCGCCGGCGCATGGCGCGCGTGCCGGAAGGCGGCGAGCTGATCGAGAATCCGATCTCCAAGGCGCCGGGCTTCAAGGTCGGCAATGTCTTCGTCCTGGCCGGCATCCCGGCGATCATGCGCGCCCAGCTCGAAGGGGCGCGGCAGTTCATCGAAGGCGGCCGCAGCGTGCTCTCGAAAACCGTCTCGGTCGAAGTCGGGGAGAGCCGCATCGCCGACCTGCTGGAAACCGCCGAAAAGCGCCATGCCGGTATCGACATGGGCTCCTATCCCTTCTTCCGGCGGGGCTCCTTCGGCACGGCGCTGGTGCTGCGCGGGCGCGATCCGGCGGTGCTCGAGGCCGCCTATGCCGACCTCTGCGCCGCCCTGACCGCGGCCGGCATCGAAATCCACCCGGGCGAGTTCCAGGACTGACGACTTTGTGACGTCCGTCGCAACCGGTGCATTCCGCCTGCGTTATACTGTCGAGACGATCCGATCCGGAATCGGGAGATTTGACGTGAAGAAGTTTGTCGCCCTCGCTGCCGCCTTCGCCGTCGCGGGCTGCGCCTCCGGCTACCGCCCGGTCATCGACCCCTATACCTCGAAGGCGCCGCAGGGCTATTACGACCACGACCTCGCCTATTGCCAGAACCTGGCCGACCAAGTGCCGACCGGCAACGAAGCCGCCTCGAACGCGCTCGGCGGTGCGGCGCTGGGCGCCATTGCGGGCGGCATCATCGGCTCCTTCTCGGGCGATTTCGGCAAGGGCCTGGCGGCCGGCGCCGGCATCGGCGCCGCCACGGGGGCTGCCCGCGGCACCGTCTCGGCCGAGCAGGAGAAGCGCCGCGTGATCGACAACTGCATGCGCGCCCGCGGCTACAACGTGCTGAACTGACGGGGTTTACTCGCCCGCACGGCATGGTAGAAGGCTGGGCGAAGGCCGTGCGGACGTGGCGAAACCGGTAGACGCAGCAGACTTAAAATCTGCCTCCGCGAGGAGTACGGGTTCGAGTCCCGTCGTCCGCACCACCGCCCCCTCATGGGGGCGGCGGCATCGAGCACCGATCAATAATCCCTGAGCCGGTCGATATCCATGAAGCGCCGCATGTCCTGCTGCAGGATCGACCAGTCGGGCTCCATGGTGATGCGGTTGAAGCGGTGGCCGATCGCGTTCCACAGCACGTAGTTCCGCGCCATCCAGAGCCCGGTCTTGGGCTGGAAGTCCAGGGCGTCGTCCAAGACGCGCCAGAGATTGCCGCGCTGGTCGTACATTTCCTGGTACTGGGCGTATTCCAGCTCCTTGTCGATATAGAGCCGGCGCCGGCCGTAGGTGTAATTGCCGGTCTTGTCGAGGACGTCGAGGATCCAGACCGGGCGCAGTTCGAGGTCGATCGTCTCGATCTCGCATTGGTTTTCCGCATATTGCGCCGGGTCGTAGGCTTCGCCGACTTCGGGCTGGGACAGGATGAAGGTCTCGCCCACGATCTTGAACTCGAATTTGCGCGGGTCGGGCTTCAGCCAGGATTGGCGCCATTCGTCCCAGGTCGCCTCGATGCCTGGGGTCATGGGGTCCTGGGTATCGGTACCGCCGAGGATGCGGGTCCGCTTCATCGTCGGCACATAGGAGATGAAGTCGTCCGGCTTGTCGGCCGAGGCATAGCGCCTTCGCACGGCGGCCAGGCCCTTGATGTCGCGCGGCGCCAGGAAGACGATCGAGCCCGCCTCGATGGTGTCGTCCTCGCTGCGGATATCGCCGAGCGGGGGCACGTCGACCCGCCCGTGCATCTTCTGCCACCAGAGATGCATGACATAGGTCCGCTCTACCCGGTTGTCGGGCAGACAGGCTTGCAGCGTCATCGGCTTCAGCGAGGCATTGTCATTGCCGACGCCGCGGGCGAGGAAGGCCCAATAGAGTTCGAGCCCGTCCTTCGGATGGACGAAGGGCAGGCCGCCGTCGCTCAGCATGGCGAATTTGCCGGCGGCGTTCAGCAGCTCGCCCTTGGGGCTGATGGTGAAGGGGCCGGCCTTCCTGGTCGCTTCCAGCCGGGCGCGCGAGCCGACATAGGGCGTGGTCGGCACGATCCGGATCTTCTTCCAGCGGAACCAGTCGGTCGAGACCAGGCGTTCGTAGCTCGGCTTCGGCAGATAGTCCTTGAGCCAGGGATATTTGCCGGCGTCGGCCGCGGTGATCTCCAGGCCCGGCTTCAGCTCGGGCGGCAGCTTCGCCGCGGCGACCAGGGAGCGGGCGGAATAGCCGCGGAAGGCGTCCCAATCGTTGACCAGGGCGATGGCATCGGGATCGGCCAGCAGTTCGGCGAATTTCTTGTGGCCTTCGTAGCCGGTCTTGGCGGCCAGGGCGCGCCATTCGTCGACCCAGCCAGCACCCGCCTGCGCCGGCCGGACCAGGGCGGGCAGGGCGATGGCCGCCGCCAGCGTAGCGCCCAGGAGGAAGCGGTGCCAGGTCATGCCGCGCCCGCCAGGAAATCGCCCACCAGGCTGTTGAAACGGTCGGCGTGTTCGAGCTGGGTCCAATGGCCGCATTGGCCGAACATGTGCAGTTCGGCCCTGGGCAGCAGGCGGAACAGGCGTTCGGCATTGCTCGGCGGGATCACCCGGTCCTCGCGGCCGTGGACGATCAGCGCCGGCTTGTCGATCGCGGCGATTTCGGCCTCCGGCGTTGCCAGCGCGCTGACCCAGCGCTGGCGCGGCGCCGGGAAGAGGGCCGAGAAGGCTTCCTGCACACCGGGCCGGATGCTGGCCTTGTAGCGCAGCGTCGCCAGTTCCTCGGTCGCCCGAGACTGGTCGTAGGAAAAGAGGGCGATCATCCGGCGCATGGTCTCGATCGAGGGTTCGTAGCCCCAAACCATATCGAGCCCGTCGGTGATCGGGAAGTCGATACCGGCCGCCCCCATGAGCACAAGCTTGCCGACCCGTTCCGGCGCCTTGGCGGCCAGCGCCAGGGCGAGGGCACCGCCGAAGGAATTGCCGACGACATGGACCCGGCCGAGATCGAGCGCATCGATGATGCCGATCAGGTGATCGAGCCAGAGCGGCATCGAGAAGCGCGTATGCGGCGGCGTCTCGGTATAGCCAAAGCCCAGGATATCGGGCGCCACCACGCGCATCCTTTTCGCCAGCGCCGGCATGGTGAGGCGCCAGTTGGCATAGGCCGAGACCCCGGGGCCGGAGCCGTGGATCAGCACCACCGGCTGTCCCTCGCCGAGGTCATGGCAATTGGTGGCGATGCCGGCGGCAAGGATGCGCCGGCCGATTTCCGGATTGTCGGCCATGGGTCCCCTCAGAAGAAGCGGTCGAAGTGGATCTGTTCGTAGGGGACCTTCATGTCGAGCATCAGCAGGCGTTGCAGCGCCTCGGCCATGGGCGGCGGGCCGGCGAAATAGATTTCCGACTGGCGGAGCGAGTCGCCGAGCCGGCGTGCCACCACGTCGTGCACGAAGCCGGTCTCGCCGTTCCAGCCGGCGCTGAGCGGATCGTCCGGGGCCGAGACGACGGGGTGATAATGCAGGCCGTGCTGCCAGCCGGGCAGGGTGGAGAGATGTTCGCTGCCACAGATGTCGGCCGCGGTTCGGCCGCCATAGAAGAACTCGATCCGGCGGGCGGGGTCGGCCCCCAGCTTTCGCGCGATCGAGATCATGGGGGCGAGGCCGGAACCACCGGCGATGCAAACCACGTCGCGCGGGGATTTCTCGACCACATGGGCGAGGCCATAGGGGGCGTCGATCTCCACCGTCTCGCCGGGCCGGAGGTCGAACAGGGCGTTGCTGGCGCGGCCGCCGGGCACGCGCTTGATCTGGAATTCGAAGATGCCTTCGGCATTCGGCAGGTTGCTCATCGAATAGCAGCGCCGAAGCCCGTCCGCGGTGCTGAGAATGGCATATTGGCCGGGGATGAATTCGGCCGGCACCGGACCGCGGAAGCGGAATTCGCGGATGTCCCGCGTCAGGTCGCGGGCCGAGAGCAGGGCGACCCGCTGCACCCGCGGCGGCACGGCGGGGACATAGGCGGCGCCGACATTGGCGCGGATCTCGAGATCGCCCAGCGCCCGCGTCTGGCAGGCGAGAACGAAGCCCTTCCGCTTGTCGCGCGCGGAAAGACCCGGAGCGTCGGGCCACAGGTTCTCGCTCTCGCCCGAGACGACCTGGATGCGGCAACTGCCGCAGCCGCCCGAACTGCATTCGTAGGGAAGGCCGACACCGCAACGAAGCCCCGCCTGCAACAGCGAGGCATCGTCCGGCCCCTGCACGAAGACGCCGCCGTC
>NZ_JBAZKR010000049.1:0-32223 GCF_041650655.1 Zavarzinia sp. | reverse complement strand
CGAATGGGTGTGGCCGCCGCAGACTTCCATGATGTTGATCGGCCGGTGGCGGGCGCTGTCGATCTGGGCCACCACGGCGCCGATCTCGCGGATCAGGGCTTCCGCCTTGTCGCGGTCGCGGAATTCGTCGACATATTTCATGGCGTCGCCCCCTTGGTGCTCGCCGCGCCGCGATCGTCCGCCAGCAGGCTGTGGGTCATGTCCCAGAGGATGTGATAGGCGGTCACATGGCACTCCTGAATGCGGTGGATCGAGGTCGCGGGCACCACCAGGCAATGATCGACCAGGCCCGATTCCCGCATCCGCCCGCCGTCGCCCCCACAAAGGCCGATGGTGACGAGGCCGAGCTCGCGGGCGCGGGCGAAGGCCGCCAGCAGATTGTCCGAATTGCCGCTGGTCGAGAAGCCGACGAGCACGTCGCCTTTGCGCGCCCGGGCGCCGAGCGCCCGCACGAAGACATGGGCGAAGCCGACATCGTTGCCGACCGCCGTCATCTGGGCGAGATCGGCGCCCAGGTTGACGGCTGCCAGTGCCGGCCGCCCCGCCGTCACCGGATGCAGGAATTCGACCGCGACATGGGCGGCATCGCAGGAGGAGCCGCCGTTGCCCATGGCGAAGAGACGCCCACCGTCCCGGTAGCAGGCGGCCAGCGCCCGCGCCGCGGCCAGCAGTTCCGCCCCTTGTGCTGCAAAGAAACGCTCGTTCGCCGCCCGCGACTCCCGTGCCTTTTCGGCGATCGAGGCGAGCAGCCCGGCTTCGAGACGCGCCGGGTCCTGCGCCTTCCCGTGCAGGAAGGGATAGAGGGCGGAAAGGTCCGGCGCCCCGCTCATGACGCGGCCGAGCGGCGCATGGCGTCGATTTCGTTCTGCGCCTCGCCGAGCTCGGCCAGGATGTGCAGGGTCTCGGCCGCCTGGGCCTCGTCGATCCGGCTCATGGCGAAGCCGACATGGACCAGGACCCAGTCGCCGACGCAGGCTTCCGGCGGATGGGCGTCGTCGACGATGCAGGCGATGTTCACCTGGCGGCGGATGCCGTTCACATCGACCGTGGCGAGCTTGCGGGCGGCGTCGTCGATCGCCACGATGCGACCGGGAATTCCTAGGCACATGACCATTCTCCCGCCTTGACGGCCGCCAATGCGACCGCGGCCTGACCGAGCGCCAGGCCGCCGTCACCGCCCGGCCCGAGGACGGCGAAACCGGCTTCCCCCAGGCCCCGGTTCACCACTTCGAACAAGACCGCATTGCGGAAGCAGTCGCCCGCCAGGACGACCGTATCGAACAGCGGCGCCTCCGCCTCGCCGCGGAGCTGCAGCGCCATGGCGACCATGGTGCGGGCGAGGCCGCGGTGAAAACGCGCCGCGATCACGCCGGGCGGCGTCTGCAGCACGAGGTCGCCGAGCAGCGCCTGCCACATCGCCCAGGGCTCGACATAGGGAAGCCCGCCGCCGAGGCGCGGGATGGCGAAGGGATAGGCCAGCTCCTCCCCCTCCTCCGCCAGCGCCTCCCGGTCGACCAGGGCTTCGAGCAGGGCGGCCGCCTGACCTTCGTAAGCTTGGCCCTCGGGGCAGAGGCCGAGGGCCGCCGCCACGGCATCGAAAAGCCGCCCGCAGGACGAGGCCAGGGGCAGGCGGCCGTCCCGGATCGCGGCGTCGAGGGCGGCCCGCGGTTTCGCCGCCAGGACATCGTAGAGCGGCAGGCCGGCGAAATTCATCGCCAGGGCGGGCCAGCCGATTTCCGCCATCAGATGGGCATGAAGATCGCGCCAGGGCTCCCGCGCCGCATCGAACCCGCCGGCCAGCGCGACCGGCTTGAAGGTGCCCAAACGGCGGTAGCTGCGATAGTCGGCGAGCAGGAATTCCCCGCCCCAGAGGCCGCCGTCGTCGCCCGGGCCGATGTCCCCGGCGGCGATCCCCAGCACCGGCGGTGCCGACAGCGGGCGCCCGCTCTCGGCCAGGCAGGCGGCGACCGCGGCATGGTGGCCCTGGACCTCGACCAGCAATGCGCCCGTCTCCGCCGCCAGCGCCCGGCCCCGCCGGTCGGCACCGCGCTCGACCGCGATCACCCGGGGGGCGTGATCGAGCAGAAGCCCGCCATGGGTAGATCGACCGTCTTCGGTCGTCGGCGACAGGATCGCCTCGCCGTCCTGCGTCCGGCAGGCGGCCGGCTGAAGCGCGCTGCCGAGGGCCAGCACCGGCGGCCCCCCGGCCAGTCCCGCCGGCAGGGCCAAGGCCGCCGGTGCATGGCCGCGGCCGCGGCGGAGGACGCGGGGCACGCCGCCGATCACCCGCACGAGCGAATCCGCGAGGGGGGTGGCGATCGCCCGGTCGTGCGCCAGGGCGTAGGTGGCGACGGTGGCGAGCCGGGCATGCAGCCCGGCCTCGTCGCCGACCGGCGGCCCGCCGCCGGGCGCACTGTCCGCCATCACCACCGGCCGGTCCATGCGCCGCAGGATGAGCTGGTGCAGCGGCGCTGGCGGCAGCATGAAGCCGAGCAAGTCGAGGCCGGGCGCCACCGCCTCCGCCAGGCGCCCGGGACCGGCAGCGCGCAGCAGGACCACAGGCCCGGCGGGCGAGCGGAGCGCTTCCTCCTCCACCGCCCCGACCTCGGCGAACCGGCGGATCACGGCGATGTCGCGGGCCATCAGGGCGAAGGGACGCGCGTCGCGCAACCTCTCGCGCAGGGCGGCCACCACGTCGGCCCGGGTCGCGTCGCAGGCCAGATGGTAACCGCAAGGCCCCTTGATCGCGACGATCTCGCCCTTCTTGATCAGGCCGCAGACGGCATCGACGTCGTCGAGCATCGAATGCTGCTCGAAATGGACGGCGCGGCCATCGAGCCGGATCAGCCGCGCCCTGGGACCGCAGGCGTGGCAGGCGACCGCGGCGGCCCGGAAGTGGCGGTCGGCCGGGTCTTCGTATTCGCGCCGGCACTCGGCGCAGGGCGGAAAGGCCGCCCGGGCCGAGAACCCCGGCCCGCACTGGGCGCAATTGGCGAAGGGATAGCGATAGCGCCGGGCGAAGGGATCGATCACTTCGGCAGCGCAGGCGGCACAGGCGACCCGGTCGGCCAGCACCGCCGGCCCTTCGGCGGCGGGCAACGGCCGTTCGGCTTCGGCGCGCCGCCCGCCGGCCAGGGCGGTCATGGCGCCGCCTCCCAGAGCAGGACCCGGTTGTTGCCGGAGTCGGCGACCACCAGCGTCCGGCCGCAAGCGGCGACATTATAGGGCCAGCACAGGCTGTCCCGCGCCGCATCGCCCCAGCGATTGTCGCCCTTGTCGCCGAAGCCGTTCTGGCCCGCCAGGGCGCAGGCCGCGGCCCCCATGCCGAGATCGCCCGCATCGAAGCCGAGCAGCCGCGAATTGGCGGTATCGGCGACCACCAGCCTGTCCCCCAGCAGGGTGACGCCATAGGGCATGTTCAGGGCGTCCGCGGTCGGGAAATAGGCGGCGCGATTATGGTCGACGCCGCCCATGTCGGGCTGGCCGAGGACGAAGTCGCAGGGCGTGCCATGGACGCCCGGCTGGTGGCGCCAGACCATGATGCGATTGTCGCCCGCGTCGGTGACCAGCAGCGCCTCGCCCAGGCGGGTAACGGCGTGGGGCCAGCGCATGCCGCCGGCACCGGCGGCCCTGCCCGCATTCTCGTCCCGGGTCACGAAATCGCCCTGGCCGAGCACCAGATCGGCCGCCTGGCCGTTCCGTTCGGGCACCCGGTCGAAGACCAGGACGCGGCGGTTCCCGGTATCGGCGACGAAGAGGCGCCCGCCGTCGAGCGCGACGCCATAGCACCAGTTCAGCGTATCGTCGCCCGGCCGGTCGGCGCCCCGGTTGGCCAGGCAGCCGGCGAAATCGGCCTGACCCAGGACCACGTCGGCCGGCGCCCCTGCCCGCTCCGGCAGCCCGTGCCAGAGGAGGACCCGGTGGTTCCAGGCGTCGGCCACGGCGAGGACGCCGTTCGCGACGGCGACGCCGGTCGGCACGTTCAGCGTGGCAGGCCCGACGGGACCCTTGGCATTCCGGCCCTCGCGCCCGAAATCGGGTTGGCCGATCTGGAAATCGGCGGGCGCGCCGTCCTCGACCGGACGGCGGCGCCAGACCATCAGGCGATGGTGCCCGGTGTCGGCGACGACGAGCGGCCCGTCCGGCCCGGCCAGGCAGGCGCCGCGCGGCCCGAACAGGCTGGCCGGCCCGGGCACGATCGGCACCGCCAAGCCGTCCGACGCCGGCTGCTGGCCCAGGATCACGGCGGCCCCGCCGAGTGCCAGCAAGGGCTGCGCCGCCGGATGGTCGTGCCGGCGCAGCCGGTCGGGAGCGAGGGAGACGGTCAAGCTCATCGCGCCAACCTCACTTCGACCCGGTCGCCGATGACGCGCACGCCATGGGCGAGCAATTGCACCTCCGGCGCGGTCAGGCATTCGCCGCTGGCCAGATCATATTGGAAGCCGTGATAGGGACAGGTGACGATGCCATCCGCCACCTCCCCGCCGTCGAGAGCGAGGCCCAGGTGGGCGCAGGCGTTCTGGAAACAGGTCACCGTATCGCCCCGGCGCGACAGCAGAATCTTTTCGCCGTCGAGGGTCGTGCCATGGACTCCGCCCTCCGGGATCTCGGCCAGGGTGCAGGCCGGCCGCCAGTGGCCGACCGCATCGGCGGCGAAGGGGCTGACGAAGCGAAGACCCTCGTCACAGGTGCCGGAACCTCTCGCCTGGATCACCTCGGTGATCTCGGGACAGGCAGCCTGCACCGCCTTCTTCACCCCCTCGTGGAAGGTCAGCGCCGAGGCCGGGCAATGATCGCAGGCGCCGAGAAAGCGGACCTCGATCGCGGGCGGCCGCACCGTCACCAGTTCGACGTCGCCGCCGTGGGAGGCGAGCGCCGGCCGGACCTCGTCCAGCGCCGCCTGGACGCGTTCGGTCAGGCTGGCCTTGACCACGCCGAGGCGGCGCAGGACGGCATAGATCACCTCGTCGCCGAGGGCGGCCTTGAGCGCGCCGAGCGCCGCCGGCTCCACCTTCAGGGCGCGCACCAGGCGGCGGAAGGCTTCGGCGTGGAGGGCTTCGACGGCGATGCGGAGGGCGTTCACCGTACCCGCCTGGGCCGGCGCCCAGGTCGCCACCACAGCCTCGAGACGCTGGATGTCGCCGACGTAGCCGGCGAGATCCGCGCGCGGTGTGGGGGCTTCCGCGTTCATCGCCGTCGCCTCAGCGGTAGCGGAGGTTCTTGAACAGATAGGGCTGCACCGCCCCGCCGACCGCGCCGCCGACGAGCCCCGCGGCCCAGAGCGGCGCCCCGGCGAGGCCGAGGGCGATCACCAGGACCGCCGTCACCCCGATGCCGATCGCCATCTGGGCATAGGCCTTGGACGGCTCGGCGAAAAGAGTGCCGCTGAAGAAACGCCCCATGGAACTCTTGGCCATTTCCCACATCGCCGCCTCCTATGCGATCACGGCCAGCACGACGAGGCCGATCACCACCCCCGGCACGCCGGCCAGAGGGCCGTAGAAACCGCCCATGAAGGCGGCCAATTCGTTCCCGAGTTCCTTGCCGCCGATGGCGACGCCACTGGCGGCACCCGCCGCCATGGCGCCGGCCGTGCCGAGAACGAGGGCGGCGCCTGCACCGATGATGGAAATGCCCAGCAACATCCCTCTTCCTCCCGTTCAGGCTCCGCTGTTCATGGAATGACCGTTGCCGGAGCCGCGCGCCGGCGGTACCGAGGTCAGCATCTCGCGCTCGATCTGAACGCAGGCTTCGGCGACGATGCGCGCCTTCTCGGCCTCGCCTTGGCCGGCGAATATTTCGCGGGCCTCGGCATAGGCGGCGCGGGCGAGCGCCAGGTTGCGCGGATTGCCGTCTTCCGGATGTTCCGGATCGTCGGGCAGGTTCCACAGGCAGTTCGCCTTGTTGGCCAGCGTATTGGCATATTCGCCCGGCATGTCGGCGCGGGTGCGGACGCGCAGCGCCTCGTCATAGGCGTCGAGGGCGCGCAGGTTGTTCTCCACCGCATGGGCGGACGAGGCATATTGCAACGCGTTGCCGAGGTTGTTCTGCAACATCGCATATTCCACCGGGTGATCGACCAGGTTGATCACCTTGAGGCCCTCCTCGAAGGCCTGGACCGCCATCGCCTCGCGCATCTTGGCCCGCTCGTCGCTCATCGGGATCGACAGGAAGGCGGTCGCCAGATTGTTCTGCAGGATGGCGAATTCGGCCGGGAATCGGCGCTGATCGAAGGTTCGCAGGGCCCGCTGATAGGCCGCGATCGCATCGGTCAGCCGGGCACGGCCGAGACCTGCGAGGTTCTGCAGGGTGACGCCCAGGTTCATTTCGGCCTCGGCCACTTCCTCCGGCCGGCCGAACTGGGCGAGTGTGGGCAGGGCCGCCTCGAAGGCGCGACGCGCCGCGTCGAGCGAGGCGCTGCCCTCCGCCGGCAGGGCCTGAAGGGCGGTGCCCCGCCGGGCGCCGATGCGGGCCGTCAGCAATGGATCGTCGGCCAGCGCCAGAGCCCGATCGTAAAGCTCGATCGCCGCCCACAGGGCATCGGCCGTCTTCGGCCTGCGCTGCAGCCCCATGGCGATTTCCATCAGCATTTCCGCGCGTTCACCGAGACTGGCGGCCGGGTCTTCGGCCGCCGCCAACGCCGCACGCACCTGATCATCGCTTTGATCGGCGACCATGAGGGTCCTCCCTGCCCGAGCTCTAATTTGGGCTATTTTCTTTTCATAATGATAATCACGTTTACTCAACCTTGTCCATGACAGGTGCGAAGATCCCGTCGATGCGCAAGCCCATGTCGCCCGCGTCCCAGGCCGCGGCGACATTCCATTCGCCCGCATCGGCGAGCCCCTGTTCGCGAAAGAAATCGGCCGCATCGACGACCCGATCGCCGGCACCGTTCCGCTGTTTCGCCAGATAGCCGCCACCCCCGGCGAAACGGACCGGCAGGACCAGGAGCCCGTCGCCCCGGCGCAGCAGGACGACGGCGGCGAGACCGGCGAAATAGCGCTCATAGACGGCGGCGGAGAGATGCAGGCTGCCCCGGCGGATCGCCACCGCGACACTCATGGTGTTGCTCCCGTCAGGTCGCGGATGCGCGCCGCGACCTTGTCGACGGCGGCGGCGACCGGCGCGGTCAAACCGATGCCGAAATCGAGATCGCCCGCCTCGATCAGCAGGACCGTGACCTCGGCCGGGAAATCGGCGCCGTAGATCCGCCGCCCGGCATAAAGGGCATGATCCCAGCGAAAGTCGTGCAGGGTAATGCCCGGGCGATGGGGTGCCGCCAGCACCTCGCCCGGCACCTCGAAGACGGCGCCGGGCTCCGCCCCGCTCCGCGCCGCGTCGACCACGATGAGCCGGCGGCAGCCGCGCGCGGCATAGAGCACGGCCATACCGTCGGTGCCGGCATCGTAGAGGCCGACCTCCGCGCCATTGCCGCCCGCGGCGCGCAGGCACGCGATCACCGCCGGCCCGGCGCCGTCGTCGCGCCGGTTGGTATTGCCGCAGCCGATGACCGCGACCGCCGCCATCAGATCCGCCACAGCCGGCAGGACCATTGCGGTTCCACCGGCAGGTCGAGCTCCGGCAACTCGCACCACCGCCGGTGCACGAGGTAATACATGCAGGTCTCGCAGGCCTGCTCGATCCCGCCGTGTTCCACGGGGTCGAGAGTGAAGCCGCCGATCACGAGCTTGGCGCGCGGATCGTCGCCCGCCGCCCGCAGGCGGCCTGCGATGGCCTGGACTTCCTCGGACGTGTCCGCCCGCGGGAACACTTCGGTCGCCAGCCCGCCGGCCAGCAGGGCGCGCAAGTCGCCGATCTCCGGCGTAACAATGGTCGTTGCCATCTCCGCCTCCCGTCAGATGCGCCAGAGCCGGCACCACCAGTCGGGCTCGACCGGTACCGCCAGCTCGGGCAGGTCGCACCACCGCCGGTGCACCAGGTAATACATGCATTCCATGCAGCGCTGGCGGTCCGGACCGTAGGGGTGATCGACGAAGCCGCTGATCACCAGCTTGCCTTCGAGATCGTCCGGGTCGAGCCGGCGCAGGTCCGCCAGGATGTCGGCGAATTCCTTGTCGGTTTCCGGGAAGGGTTCGGTCGTCGTCTCCAGTCCGTTTGCCAGCATTTCCGCGATGGTTTCGAGCAGTGCCTGAGTCTCTCCCGCCGTCATGTCCGGTCATCCTTTGAGGGGCGCCGCCGGCGTCGGCCGGCGGCCACCCCGAGCCAGTGCATCGAGGCCCTGCCTCAGGCGGTCCGGAACGAGGCGAGTTCCTCGCCCGTCTTGGCGTCATGGGCGTGCACGGTGCAGACCAGGCAACTGTCGTAGGAACGGCAGACATGCCCGACCTCCACCGGATCGTGCGGATCGGCGATCGGAGTGCCGATCAGGGCCTCCTCGATCGGGCCGCGCGAACCGTCGTTGGAGCGGGGGCCGACGTTCCAGGTCGTGGGCGCGATCATCTGATAGTTCTTGATCTTGCCCTTCTCGATCTCGATCCAGTGGCAGAGCGCGCCGCGGATCGCCTCGGTGGCGCCCCAGCCGCGCCCGTCCTTCTCGGTCGGCTTCTCGTACCAGCTATCCTTCAGACGGAACTCGCGAAGGATACGCTCCGCCTCGCGGTAGAGCTTCACGCCTTCGTGCATACGGGCAAAGTGGCGCAGCATGACCGAGGCGCCGCCCATCTTCTTGTAGATGTCGAGCACCAGGGGGTCGTAATGCTGCCAGCTCTCGCCGTGGTGGCCGCCGGCGATCAACTGGCGGGACAGTGGCCCGGCTTCCAGCCTGCCGTCCTGGTCGTGGGTGACGGCGGTGGCCCAGGAATAACGCCCGGCATGGTCGACGTCGTTCTTGGCGATCGCCTTCGTGGTGCGGTCGAACGGGTGCTGATGGCCCGGCTCGTCGTACCAGGCGCGACCGACATCCTCGCGGGTGAAGGACTGGTCCATCAGCTTGTGGGTGTCGGCGGCACCGTCATAGACGCCGGACTTCATGATCACCGCGGCGTTGCGCCCGGCGATGGTCGGCTTGTTGTACTTGTCCTCGTGCGGCAGGTAACCCCAGGAGACATAGCGTCCGTGGCCGCGGCCGTATTTGTCGAGGCCGATGTCGAGGCTCATGCGCCAGAACATGCCGAGGTCGGAATTGGCGTGTTCCGGCCGCTCGTCCAGCCAGGCCATGAAGTCGTCGTAGGAGCGGATCTCCTCGTAGCGTTCGAGCGAGCAGCCGAGCCACATGGGCTCCATCCAGTTGCGCCGGAAATGCTCGAGGATCGACCAGGCGCGGGTGACATCGGTCAGGGTCGGCGCGCACATCACGCCGCCTGGCACCATGTAGCTCGAATGGGGCCATTGGCCGCCCAGCAGAGCGTAGATCTCGACCGGCCGGCCGGAAATGGTGACGCCCGCCTCGTAATTGGTGCCGGTGAAGGGCGCCCAACGCCGCACCGCTTCCTCGTAGAAGGGCGAGCCGGCGTAGTTCTTGTTCGTGTAGTCGATCATGAACAGGCCGTAGTGGTGGCGCGGCAGGCTCTGGATGCTCTCGACGATCTGGCCGAGGTTGCGGGCCAGGATCGCATTGCGCGGCACCGTGGTCGCCCAGGCGGTATCGAGCGCCCAGGCGGCACAGGTCAAATGCGAGGCGCCGCAGATGCCGCAGGCGCGCGGCGTCACCACGAGGCCGGCCTGCGGGTCCTTGTCGCGCAGGATGATCTCGAAGCCGCGGAACAGCTCGGCCGAGGTCCAGGCGTTCACGACGACACCGTCTTGGATGTCGACGCGGACGTCGAGGTCGCCCTCGACGCGGCCGACGGGGGAAATGTCCAGGGTCTGGACGGCAGCGGACATGGGGTTTCTCCCTCTCTCAGGTCGCGATCGTCAGACGACGAAAATGTCGCTCTCGGCCCAGGCGGGCGAGGCGGCCTTGGCGGCGGCGGTCAGCTTGACGTAGCCGGTCTTGTCGACCCCCGTGGGCATGTCCTTGGGCACGCCCATCACGGTCTGGGTCTTGAAGACGGTGCCGGGATTGAGGTCGAAGAAGGGGAATTCCGGCTCGGTGCAGCCCATGCAGGGCATGCCGGCGCGGGTCTTGGACGACTGCCGGTTCCACAGGATGCGGTTGCAGGGCGAATGGGTCATCGGCCCCCGGCAGCCGAGGTCGTAGAACAGGCAGCCCTTGCGCTGGCCGAATTCCGTGGCCGAGACCTTGTAGGCGAAATGCATGTTCCGGGTGCAGCCGGTCTGGGTGAAGGAGGTGAAGAAGGTCTTGGGCCGCTGGAATTCGTCGAGCGTCAGGTCGCCCGCCCGCCCGGTCGCCACCGCGACGACGATCTGGGTGATCCAGTCGGGATGGGCCGGGCAGCCCGGCACGTTGATCACCGGAAGCCCGCCCTTGGAGCGGTAGGAGGCACCGAGGGCGCCGCCCTGCTGGCGCTTGAGGAACTGCAGGCCGACGCTCTCCGACGGGTTCGGCGCCACCGCCGGAATGCCGCCGTAGGTCGCACAGTCGCCGATCGCGACGACGAAAGTGGCGACCTTGCAGAGATCGGCCACCCAGTCCTTCATCGGCCGCCCGGCGAAGCGGTTCCACTGGCCGGTGCCGTTCGGGGCGTTCACCACCGTCCCCTCGAAGACGAAGATGTCGAGCGGCATCTCGCCCGAGATCAGCGCCTTCAACATGCGCTGCAGGTTCTCGCCGAGCTCCATGCCGAGCGAGGGGTGCCACAGCACATTGATGCCGAAATCGGTCACCAGGTCGCAGGCACTCGGTTCCTCCGCATTGAGGAACGACATCGTATTGCCGGAACAAGCACCGCCCTGGAGCCAAAGAAGATTGGCCATCGCGTCCTCCCGTCATTGCCGAAGCGTTGTCACTCCGCTCCCGGGAGGTGTGACAGCAAGTCGCATGCCATTGCCGCATTGCGGCGATCGGCGAATCAAATCGCCTGTTTCCGCCGCGCTCCGCGACCGCAGTGCAAAACGAGAGTGATTCTAGGGCGCAAACTTACTTTGCAGTGAAAACTTGCTTATCCCAGGGCCCTGATTCAACCGTGGCGGTTGCCGCAGGCCGGGCAGGCGACTTCGAGCAGATAGCCGTACCAGATGCCCTGGCAGCGACTGCACCAATGGCCGGTGCATTGCTCGACCGGGGTGCCGAGCTGGCGTGCCATGAGGCCGAGGCCGAGTTCCTTGAAGCCCCGCGCGGCGGGGCGGACGCGGCTCAGGGGAAAACGCAGGATATCGTCCCGGTCACTGGCCATGGCGACCTCGCCCTGTTGGAAGACCCGGCCAGTATAGTCGAGGCCCGGCCCCCTGCCGCCCGCAATTTGCGATCGCCGGCCTATTCGGTCAGGCCGTAGCGCTTGATCTTGTTGGCGAGGCCGACGCGCGACAGGCCCAGTTCCTCCGCCGCGCGCTTCTGGTTCCAGCGCAGCCGGCCGAGCGCCTCCTGGACGGCCTGGCGCTCCAGGGATTCGACCTTGTCCTTCAAGGTCCCGCCCCGGGGGACGAAGCCGGCGCCGCCGCGCGGTGCCTTGGGCAGGGTTTCCGCGATGGCCGGCGAGAGGTGCCGGGTGGTCAGATATTCGGCATCGCGCGCAAGGGCCACCAGGCGGCGGATCTCGTTCTCGAGCTCGCGCACATTGCCGGGGAAATCGTAGTGGCGCAGCTTCTCGATCAAGCTTGCCGAGATGCCGAGGATGCGGCGGCCCATGGCGTCGGCGTGTTTGGCGGCGAAGAATTCGGCCAGCACCGGGATGTCGTCCGGCCGGTCGCGCAGGGCCGGCACTTCGACCTCGAAGCCCTTCAGGCGGAAATAGAGATCTTGGCGGAACTCGTGCCGCGCCACCATGGCCGACAGGCGCCGGTTCGAGGCCGCGATGATCCGCACCTTGCAATGGACCGCCTTGTCGGCCCCGAGGGGCTTCACCTCGCCCTCCTGCAGGAAGCGCAGCAGGCTGACCTGGAAGGCGGGCGAGACTTCCGAAATCTCGTCGAGGAAGACGGTGCCGCCATCGGCGGCGCGGAACAGGCCCAGGCGGTCGGCGATCGCCCCCGTGAAAGAGCCCCGCTTATGGCCGAAGAGTTCGGAATGCAACAGTTCGTCCGACATGCCGCCGCAATTCTGGACCAGCAGCGGGCTCTGCCGCCGGCTCGAATTATAGTGGATGGCGCGGGCGAGCAATTCCTTGCCCGTGCCGGTGTCGCCCTGGATCAGGATCGGCAGGTCGGTCGGCGCCGCCTGGCGGGCCAGGTCGCAGAGGGTCGCCATCGCCTCGCTGACATAGACCAGTTTCTCGAAGCGCTGGCTCTCGCCCCGCAGGCTGGTCGGGGCGAGGTGGAACAGGCCGGCGTCGTCCCCCACCTTGAACTCGCGCGACAGGATCCGGTGGCGGCGCGCCAGCTCCCGGGTTTCGAGCCCGCGCTTCACCACGAGGGCGAGCTGCTCGGCATCGATCGGCCGGCGCAGGAATTGATAGACGGCTGTCCGCGCGATCAGCTCGGCGCTGCCCGACGCCCCTTCGGGCAGGACGAGGATGCGGATGATCTCCGGATGGCCGATGCGAAGGTCCGCCAGCAGAGTACTGCCGTCGGGCCGGCCCGCAGCCGTTACCCGGCCGGTCGCCGTGATGTCGTGGGCCACGAGATCGACATGGGCATCGTTCACCGCCGCCGCCGCCTCGTCCGGACCCGGTACCACGAGCACCCGGTAGCCGAGGCCCGCCTCCAGCAGGTCGGCTGCCGGTTTCCACTCGTCCGGGTCCCCGGCGACAATCAGGATGGTGCTCGTCCGGCCCATGAAAGCTAGTTTCCGTTTTGCTTAGAGCATATGCAAGCGGCCGCAGCCGGATCAAGGCCCTTCACACTCCCCGTTTTCCATACTTCCGGTCAGCCGGAGCCACAGCCCCGATCCGCTAAGACGCGGAGAGAAGAAATCGGCGACGGGGCGGGAACGTGGATCTACGGCAGTCTTTTGGCGCGGTCGAGGCGAGCCTGGACGGGGACGGTGTCGGCCGCATCCTGCTGAACCGGCCGGAGCGGATGAACGCGCTCACCCTGGCGATGATGAACGACATCCGCCACGCGCTGGCCTGGACCGGGGCGCAGGAAGCCTGCCGCGTCATCGTGCTGGCCGGCGCTGGCCGCGCCTTTTCGGCCGGGATGGACCTGGTCGAGGGCCTGGCGCCGGAGGTGGGCGATCCCGTCCATGTCCACTACAGGGCGCTCCGCGCCGGTCCCGACATGATCCTGGCGGTGACCGAGGCGGAACAGCCGGTGATCGCCGCCGTGCAGGGCGTCGCGGTCGGCGCCGGCTTTGCCCTCGCCGCGGCGGCGGACCTCCGGATCTGCGGCCCGGCCGCCCGTTTCGACGCGCCCTTCCACAAGCTCGGCGCCAGTGCCGGCGACCTCGGCCTCTCTTGGCGGCTGCCGCGGCTGATCGGACCCGGGCGGGCGGCCCGCCTGTTCTTCACGAACGGCAGCCTCTCGACCGAGGAAGCGCTGGCCCAGGGTTTCGCCGCGGCGGTCGAGCCCGATCCCCTGGAAGCAGCGCTGAACCTCGCCCGCGAGATCGCCGCCCAGCCCCTGCTGGGCGTGCGCATGACCAAGGAGTTGCTGAACGCCAGCATGGATTCGGCCGGTTTCCGCAGCCATCTGGCGCTCGAGATGCGCTCGCAGGTGATCGCGCTCGGCACACGGGACCATGCCGAGGCCGTCGCCGCCTTCCGCAAGCGCCGTTGACCCCCCTTCCCCTCCCCAACGGGGAGGGGCGGCACCGATCCCCACCCGATAAGGTCCCGACGTCGCGCCAGAAGGCGCCCGAGGAAACAAACCAGGAGCAAGCCATGAGCAAGGTCGTCGTCGCCGGTGTCGGCATGATTCCCTTCGTCAAGCCGGGCGTCAACAAGCCCTATCCCGAGATGGCCGCCGCCGCCCTGGCCGCCGCCTTCGCCGATGCCGGCCTCGACTACGGCGCGGTCAAACAGGCCTATGCCGGCTATGTCTACGGCGACTCGACCGCCGGCCAGCGTGCCCTCTATGGTTACGGCATGACCGGGATCCCGGTCTTCAACGTGAACAACAATTGCTCGACCGGCTCGTCGGCCCTGTTCCTGGCCCGCCAGGCGGTCGAGAGCGGCGCGGTCGACTGCGCCCTGGCCCTCGGCTTCGAGCAGATGAACCCGGGCGCGCTCGGCGCCATGTTCCACGACCGGCCGAGCCCCTTCGAACCCTTCGACGTCGCGACCGACGAGATCGTCGGCCATGCCGAGATCCCGCTGGCCCTTCGTTATTTCGGCGGCGCCGGCCTCGCCCATATGCAGGAATTCGGCACGCCGCTCGAAACCTTCGCCAAGATCCGCGCCAAGGCCAGCCGCCACGCCGCCAACAACCCGATGTCCCTGTTCCGCAACGTGGTGACGACGGAAGACGTGCTGGCCTCGACCGTGATGTGGCCGGGCGTCATGACCAAGCTGATGGCCTGCCCGCCGACCTGCGGTGCCGCCGCCGCCATTCTGTGTTCGGAAGATTTCGCCAAGAAGCACGGCATCGATGCCTCTGTCCGGATCGGCGCCCAGGCCATGACCACCGATACGCCGAAAACTTTCGAAGCCCACGACATGCGCGAAGTGGTCGGCTTCTCCATGGCCCGGGAAGCCGCGCGTCAGGTCTATGAGGCCGCCGGCATCGGCCCCGAGGATGTCGACGTGGTCGAGCTGCACGACTGCTTCGCCCACAACGAGCTGATCACCTATGAGGCGATCGGCCTCTGTCCGATCGGCGGCGCGCAGAAATTCGTCGACGAGGGCGACAACACCTATGGCGGCCGCTATGTCACCAACCCCTCGGGCGGGCTCCTGTCCAAGGGCCATCCCCTGGGCGCCACCGGCCTCGCACAATGCACCGAGCTGGTGCAGCAGCTCCGCGGCACCGCGGACAAGCGCCAGGTCGAGGGCGCCCGCGTGGCGTTGCAGCACAACCTCGGCCTCGGCGGCGCCTGCGTCGTCACCCTCTACGAAAGGGTCTGAGGCGCCATGATCGACAGAAAATGGATCGGCCATGTCTCGGCCCCGTCCGAACTGGCCCTGGACCGCGGGCGGCTTCGCTTCTTCGCCAAGGCGATCGGCGAGACCGACCCGGTCTATACCGAGGTCGAGGCGGCCAAGGCCGCCGGTTATGCCGACCTGCCCGCCCCGCCCACCTTCCTCTTCGCGGCGGAAATGGACAGTGGTGCCGTGATGCAGACCCTCGAGGATCTGAAGATCCCGCTCGCCAAGCTCCTGCACGGCGAGCAGAGCTTCACCTATCTGAGGCCCGCCTGCGCCGGCGATGTGATCACCGTGGTCTCGAAGATCGCCGACATCTACGACAAGAAGGGCGGTGCCCTCGAATTCGTCGTCAAGCAGTCGGAAGCCCGCAACCAGAACGGCGACCTGGTAGCCGAGCTGCGCTCGACCCTGGTCTGCCGGAACTGAGGACATCCCATGAGCACCGAAACCAAGATCGCGGTCGGCCAGGAACTGCCTCCCCTCGCCCTGCCGCCGGTCGACCGCACCATGCTGTTCCTGTTCGGCGGCGCCTCGGGCGATCACAACCCGATCCATATCGACATCGATTTCGCCAGGAAGGCCGGCATGCCGGACATCTTCGCCCACGGCATGCTGGGCATGGCCTGGATGGGCCGCCTGCTCACCCGCTGGGCGCCGCAGGCGAAGCTGCGCAAGTTCGACGCCCGCTTCCAGGGCATCACCCACCTCGGCAATGCGATCACCGTGACCGGCAAGGTCACCGCGATCGCCGAGGTGAACGGCGAGCGCTGCGCGACGATCGCGCTCGCCAATACCAATCAATACGGCCAGGTGAAGATCGTGGGCGAAGCCCTGGTCGCGATCGGCTGAGGGAGATCGGAAAATGTCCAAGAAACTCGACGGCAAGGTCGCCCTCGTCACCGGCTCGGGCCGCGGCATCGGCCGCGCCATCGCCCTGAAACTCGCCTCCGAAGGGGCCCGCGTGGTGGTCAACGACCTCGACGCCGATCCCGCCATGGAAGTGGTCGAGGCGGTCAAGGCCATGGGCGGCGAGGCTGTCGCCTGCCTGGGTAGCGTGACCGCGCCCGATTTCGCCGAACGCTTCGTCGGCACCGCCGTGCAGCACTTCAAGGCGGTCGACATCGTGGTGAACAATGCTGGTTACACCTGGGACAACGTCATCCAGAAGATGACCGACGAGCAGTGGTACGCCATGCTCGACGTCCACCTGACCGCCCCCTTCCGCATCCTGCGCGCGGTGCAGCCGGTGATCCGCGCCCAGGCCAAGGCCGATGCCGAAGCCGGCCGGCGCGTCGTGCGCAAGGTGGTCAACATCTCCTCGGTCGCCGGCCTGTTCGGCAATGCGGGCCAGGCCAATTATTCGACCGCCAAGGCCGGCATCACCGGCATGACCATGACGCTGGCCAAGGAATGGGGGCGCATGAACACTACGGTCAACTGCGTCGCCTATGGTTTCATCAAGACCCGCCTCACCGAGGCCAGCGCCGACGCCAATGCGACCGCCAACATCGAGGGGCGCGAGATCAAGGTGGGCGTCAACCCCGACCTGCTCGCCATGATGGAACGCTCGATCCCGCTCGGCCGCGGCGGTACGCCGGACGAGGCGGCGGGTGCCGTCTACCTGTTCTGCATCCCCGAGAGCGACTATGTCAGCGGCCAGACCCTGATTTGCTCCGGCGGCCTCACCGGGATCTGAGGACATGTATATCACCCAGCCCCTCCACCGTGCGGTCCAGCAGCACCCGGACAAAGTGGCGCTGCGCTGCGGCCGGCGCAGCCAGACCTTCCGCTCGCTCGCCGACCGCGTGGCCAGGCTCGCCGGCGC
The DNA here is from genome assembly GCF_041650655.1 of Zavarzinia sp. GTDB lineage: Bacteria > Pseudomonadota > Alphaproteobacteria > Zavarziniales > Zavarziniaceae > Zavarzinia. The sequence goes on along the minus strand of NZ_JBAZKR010000049.1, from coordinate 15,354 downwards.
GCTGCAATGCCTCGGCATGGCGCCGGGCGACCGCGTGGCCATGCTGGCGCTGAACTCCGATCGTTACTTCGAGTATATGATCGCGGTGCCCTGGGGGGGCGGGGTGATCAACCCCTGCAACATCCGCTGGTCGGCGGCCGAGATCCTCTATTCGCTGGAGGATTCGGGCTCGCGCCTCCTCCTGGTGGACGACGCCTATCTGCCGGTCGCGCAGAAGCTAAGGGCCGACAGTGTGGCGCCGCTGACCGTGATCCATTGCGGCGACGGCCTGACGCCGGACGGCATGCTCGGCTACGAAGACCTGATCGCCGGGGCCCAGCCGGTGCCCGACGCCGTGCGCCGGGGCGACGACCTGCTCGGCCTGTTCTATACCGGCGGCACGACAGGACGTCCGAAGGGCGTGATGATCGGCCACAAGGGCATGTATGCCTCGCTGCTCTCCCTGCTGGCCGAGGGCCTGGCGCCGGAGGGCAGTGTCTATCTCCACGCCGCCCCCATGTTCCATGTCGCCGACATCGGTATGTCCGGCGTCCAATGGGTGCGCGGCAACACCCAGAGTTTCATCGGCTCCTTCAGCCCGGAAGCCGTGGTCGAGGCGATCGAACGCGACCGCGTCACCCATGTCCTGCTGGTGCCGACCATGATCCAGATGCTGGTCGACCATCCGGTGATGCGCCAGGGCCGCGACCTTTCCAGCCTGCGCTGCATCGTCTATGGCGCTTCGCCGATTTCGGAAGCGGTCCTCGACCGCGCCATGGCGGTGCTGCCCGGCGTCGACTTCATCCAGGCCTATGGCATGACCGAACTGTCGCCATTGGCCACCATCTGCCCGGCCGAGTATCACACCCCAGAGGGGCGGAAGCGCGGCAAGCTCCGCTCGGCCGGGCGGGCCAGCTTCTGCACCGAAGTCCGCATCGTGAATGCCCAGGACCGCGAGGTGCCGCACGGCACGGTGGGCGAGGTGACCGTGCGCGGGCCCAACGTGATGCAGGGCTATTGGAACATGCCCGACCTCACGGCCCAGACGGTGCGGGACGGCTGGATGCACACCGGCGACGGCGCCTATATGGACGACGACGGCTTCATCTTCGTGGTCGACCGGGTGAAGGACATGATCATCTCGGGCGGCGAGAACGTCTATTCCGCCGAGGTCGAGAATACCGTCGCCCAGCATCCCGCGGTCGCTACCTGCGCCGTGATCGGCATCCCCTCCGCCGAATGGGGCGAGAGCGTCCATGCCGTCGTCGTGCTGAAATCCGGCGCAGTCCTGACCGACCAGGAGCTGATCCTCTTCTGCAAGGAGCGGATCGCCGGCTACAAATGCCCGCGCAGCGTCGATTTCGTCGACGCTTTGCCCGTCTCCGGCGCCGGCAAGGTGCTGAAGACCGCGTTGCGCGCCCCCTTCTGGAAAGACCGCAAGAGTCAGGTGGCCTGAGATGACTGCGATGATGCCGCGCCTCCACCGCCACCCCTGGATGGACGAAGAGATCGAAGCCTTCCGCGACCAGGTGCGTCGCTACGTCCAGGCCGAAATGGCGCCCGAGGTCGAGGGCTGGCGCCGCCAGGGCCATATCCCGACCGACGTCTGGCACCGCTTCGGCGCGCTCGGCTTCGTGCTGCCGGAAATGCCCGCAGAATACGGCGGCTCTGACGCCAGCATCGCCTATCAGCTCGTCGTCCAGGACGAGCTCTCCAAGGCCGAGATTCCTGCCACGCTGGGCGTCCATTCGATCGCCTCGCATTACATCCTCGACTATGGCACCGAGGAACAGAAGCGGCGCTGGCTGCCCAAGCTGGTCTCGGGCGAATTTCTCGCCGGCATCGCCCTGACCGAGCCCGGCTGCGGCTCCGACCTGAAGACACTCAGGACGCGGGCGCGGCGCGACGGCGACTCTTACGTGATCGACGGCGCCAAGACCTTCATCACCAGCGGCTCGACCGCCCATCTCCTGGTCGTCGCCTGCCGTACCGGCGAGGGCGGCGGCAAGGGGATTTCCCTCCTCGTGCTGGAGACCAAGGATCTGCCCGGCTTCCGCGTCGGCCGCCGGCTGGAGAAACTGGGCCAGCATGCTTCCGATACCGCCGAACTCTTCTTCGACGGCGTCCGCGTGCCGGCCGAGAATCTGCTGGGGGGGACCGAGGGCCGGGGCTTCGCCCATCTGATGAGCCAATTGCCCTACGAACGGATGCTGCTCGCCGTGCCGGCGGCGGCGGCGATCGAACTCGCCCTCGAACACACGCTGGCCCATGCCAAGGCACGCCAGATGTTCGGCGCCACGCTCTACGACCTGCAGAACACCCGTTTCCGCCTGGCCGAAGTGGCCACCATCGCCCATGTCGTGCGCAGCTTCGTGAACGACTGCATCCAGCGCCTGGTGGACGGCACGCTGGACGACCAGGCCGCCTATATGGCCAAGTGGTGGACCACGGAACAGCAATGCAGGGTGGTCGACGAATGCCTGCAATTGTTCGGCGGCTACGGCTACATGATGGAATATCCGATCGCCCGCCTCTATGCCGACGCCCGCATCCAGAAGATCTATGGCGGCGCCAACGAGGTGATGAAGGACATCATCGCCCGCGCGCTTTGACTGGCCCGCGATGAGCCCGGCGTCCTCGCTGATCCGGACCAAGATCGCGCCGCCCCGGCTGGGCTCTGCCGCCCTCGGGCGGGAGCGCCTGCTCGACCAGCTCCAGGCCCGGCGCGATCGCATGGTGACCCTGATCCTGGGGCCCGCCGGCAGCGGCAAGACCACCCTGGCGGCGCTGTGGCGCCAGCGCCTGATCGCGGCCGGGGCCGAAGTCGCCTGGTACAACGTGGGTGAAGACGACGACGAGGGCCAATGGGCGGCCTATTGGTTCGCCGCCCTCGAAGCCGCCGGGGTCGACGTCGGCCCGGCGCTGGCCCAGGCCCTGCAGTCCGAAGGCTTCGAGACGGCGGACCGTTTCGTCGCCCAGGTCGTCAATGCCGCCTTCGCCCATGTCCGGCCGATCGTCATGGTGCTGGAGGACCTTCACGTCCTGCGGGCGCGGCAGCCCTTCGCCATGCTCCAGCAATTGCTGCGCCACCTGCCGGGCAACTTCCACCTGGCGATCACGGCGCGCACGGCACCGCCCCTCGACCTCGGCCTGTTGCGCAGCCGCGACCAGGTGACCGACGTCAGCTTCGACGAGCTCCGCCTCTCGGTCGAGGAACAGGCGACCTTCCTCGACACGCTCGGCGTCGGCCGGCTGAGCGCCAGCCAGGCCCGGCGCCTGTACGGATTGACCGAAGGCTGGGTCGCCGGCACCCAGCTCGCCGCCCTGGCGCTCCGCAAGGGGCGCGAGACCGACAGCGTGCTGCACCACCTGCGCGGCCTCGCCGCCCCCGCCGGGGACGACGGCATGACCGGCGTGGTCGCCGACGCCTTCGGCAGCGTGTTGGAGCCCGAGCAGATCGCGATCCTGGTGCGTCTCTCGGCCTGCCGCCGCTTCACCCCGGCGCTCTGCGATGCGATCTGCGGCGGCACCGAGGCTTCGGCCCTGGTCGAGACGCTAGCGGCCCAGCAATCCTTCGTCGTGCCGATCGACAGTGGCGAAGCCCTGCCCTGGTTCCGCTTCCACCGGATCTTCGCCGCCTTCCTGCGCCAGCGCCTGCGTGCCCTGCCCGCGCCGGACCTGGCCGCGATCAACCGCCGCGCCAGCCTGTGGTTCGAGGCCCAGGGCCTGACCACCGAGGCGCTTCGCCACGCCCGCCATGCCGGCGACACCTCGCGCATGGCCGCCCTCATCGGCGGGGCGGCGCGGCCCCTGCTCTATGCCGGGCAGTTCCTGCCCCTGCTGCGCTGGGCCGCCGACCTGCCGGCGGCGGCGCGGACGGAGCGGATCGACGTCCTCCTCTCGATCGGCTGGTCCGAAGTCAGCGCGCGCCGGCACGGCGACGTCGCCGCCACCATCGCGGCGATCGAGGCCCACCCCGCGGCAGCCCGGCCGGAAGTCGACTTCGAACTCCGCCTGCTCCGCGCCCTCGACCATGTGATGCGCGACGATACCGCCGCCGCCATGGCCCTGCTCGCCCCGGTGCTGGACGCCCCGCCCGCGGTCGACGGTTTCGGCCTCCTGATGCTGGGCGCGGTCGGCGGCATGGCGCTGATCGGCGCCGGCCAGCACGAACGGGCGCGCGACATCGCCGCCGATTGCCAGGCGGCCCTGCGCCGCCGCCACGGCGCCCGCTCCCGCCCCTGGCTCGAAGGCGTGGGCGGCCACAGTTTTCTGGTCCAGGGCGATTTCGTGCAGGCGCGCGACATGCTTTCGCGCTCGCTCCGCGACCTCGCCCGCGAAGAACAGCTGGCCGAATATTCGGCCGGCCATCTCGCCGCCTATCGGGCCGAGGCCGACTACCAGTTGAACGACCTCGAGGCGGCGGAAGACGATCTCGACCTCTTCGCCGAATCCGGCGACAGCACGGCGGGGCCGGACGTCGCCCTCCATGCGCTCCGCACCAAGGCGCGGCTCCATGCCCTGCAAGGCGACCGCGAGCGGGCGCTGGCCACCCTCGACGGGATGGAGCGCCTCGCCCAGGACGAAGGCTGGGACCGCCTGGCGGCCTGGAGCCTGGCCGAGCGCGTCCGCCTTCTGGGCCGCCGTGCCGCCGGCATGACGGCGATGCGGGAAGCGCTGCGCCGCCTGCGCCGGATGGCGGCGCGCCATGCCGGCGCCACCGGCACGCTGGCCGAGATCGGACTCGCCGCCGCGATCGCCGCGGTCGACGCCGCCACCGCAGAATGCGACTGGCAGCAGGTCGTCGACGCCGCAGGTCCCCTGGCCGACGAGCTGCGCCGGCGCGGCCGCCTCTTCCTCGCCGCGCGCCAGACGATGATGGCCGCGGCCGCCCATCTCGCCCTGGGCGACGAGGTGGCGGCGCTCCGCCTCGGCCGCGGGCTTCTGATGACGGCGGAACATTGCGGCATGTACCGGCTCTTCCTCGACGGCGGGGCGCCGGCGACCGATCTGGCCGCCCGCCTGCGCGCCCTGCCCGACCTCAAGCCGGAGGAATGCCGCCTGCTCGACGACAGCCTGGGCAACCGCCACCCGCCGCCCGTCGCGGTCCCGGCCGCCGCCCTGTCGCCCAAGGAGCGGGAGATCGTACAGCTGCTCGACCGTGCCCTTTCGGTCAAGACGATCGCCCGGGCGCTCAACGTCTCGCCCGGGACGATCAAATGGCACCTGAAGAATGTCTACGCCAAGCTCGGCGCCGTCTCACGCGAGGATGCGGTGGCCAAGGCCAGGACCCTGAAGATCCTGGCCTGACCGCGCGTATCAGGCGCGCTTCATCGTCACCGTCTTCGGGTTGGTGAATTCGAGCAGGCCACCCAGCCCGTTCTCGACCCCGACGCCCGACTGCTTGTGCCCGCCGAAGGCGGCGAAGGGCGAGATCGCGAGGGCTTCGTTGATCCACACGCTGCCGGCCTCGATCCGGTCGGCCAGGCGCCGGGCACGCGCCTCGTCCGCCGTCCAGACGGTGGCGGCGAGACCGTATTCGGTGGCATTGGCGCGGGCGATGACATCCTCCTCGTCCGTGAAGCGGAGCAGCGGCAGGACCGGGCCGAACTGTTCCTCCTGCACGATGCGGGCGTCTTCCGGCGGATTGTCGACCAGGGTGACCGGGATGAAATAGCCTTCGCCCTCGGGCGCGGCACCCGCCTCGATGACACGGTGGCCGTTCTGCCGGCTGTCCTCGATCAAGGCGCGCACGCGGTCGTATTGCGGCTTGTTCTGCACCGGCCCCAGGACCGAGCCCTGCTCTCTTCCGTCGCCCATGCGGACCGCCGCGGCGACTTCGGCCAGGGCGTTCAGCATGTCGTCGTAGATCTCGTCATGGACATAGGCGCGCTTGGTCGCGACGCAGACCTGGCCCGAATTGGTGAAGGCCGACCAGAAGAGCTGCTCGGCCGTCGTCCGCACATCGACGTCGGGAAAGACGACGGCCGGATCGTTGCCGCCGAGTTCGAGGGTGACCCGCTTCAGGGTGGGGGCCGCACTCGCCATCACACGGCGCCCCGTGGCGGTCGAGCCGGTGAAACTGATCTTGCCGAAACCCGGGTGGCCGGTCATCAGCGGGCCGAGGGCATCGCCCCCGGTGATCACATTGACGACGCCCGGCGGCAGCACGTCGCGCAGCAGTTCGCCCAGGCGGAGCACCGCGAGCGGCGTGAAGGGAGACGGCTTCAACACCATCGTATTGCCCGCCAGGATGGCCGGCGCGATCTTCCAAATCGACAGCATGACCGGGAAATTCCACGGCGAGATCGCCCCGACCACGCCGATCGGCACATGCCGGGTCTCGACCCGGTGGGCCGCCGTGTCCTCGATCACCTCGATCGGCTCCACCATCGTGGCGACAGCGGCGCACCATTGCGCGGCGCCCAGGACCTCGAAGCGGGCCTGTTCGGTCGGCTTGCCCTGTTCGCGGGTCAAGAGGCGGATCAATTCCTCGGCATGAGTGGAAATCGTCTCGCCGATGCGGGCGACCAGGGCCTGGCGCTCGGCCCAGGGTTTCGCCCGCCAGGCCGGCAGCGCACGCGTCGCTGCCTGAATGGCGAGGTCCAGTTCGGCGGCGCCGGCGTCGGGCACCGCGGCGAAGACCTGGCCATCGGCCGGGTTGCGCACCTCGAGGCGGTTCGGTGCTTCGGCGGCGCGGCCGTCGATCGTCATGGCGATGAAGTCGGTCATCTCGTCCTCCCTTGTTCTTGTGTTCTTGTTGTCGCCGTCTTCAAAAAAAAGCCCCGGGGCGCCGAGGAGAGCGATGGCGCCCCGGGGACGAGTGGCGTACCGGCGGAGGGTATCGGTGCCGGATACGCGAGGAAAGAGCGTCCTAGAAGGAATAGGAGACGCTGACGCCGACGAAGTCGCGATCGAGATAGGGGTTGCGCGAGGCGCCGTTGGAGCCGCCGTTGCCCGCCCCCCAGCTCTTGAAATAGTTGATGTTCATCGACCAGTGATCCAGGTAGTCGAAGCGCAAGCCGAAGTTCACCGAGGTCAGGCTCTTCACGAAGCCGGGGTTGGGTGCCGGTGTCGTGCCGAACAGGCCGTGGGCGAAGCCGATCGAGGGGGTCATGGTGACGCCGTCCAGGATGTTCGGATAATCCCAGAAGAAGATCCCCTGCACGCCGCCCGACCATTGGCTGGGCAGCTTGTGCGACGAGCCGAAGGGCGCGCCGAGCGAGGTCGCATCGATCGGCCCAGCCAAGCCGACAGGGCCGATGTTGAGCGGCCGGGTGAAGAAGCCCTCGAAACTGTTCTGGCCATAGGCGGCGTATTGGGTGTTGGGATCGAGATCGATATAGAGCGCACCGAATTCGACCAGGCCGAAGAGCTGGTTGGCGCCCAGGAGCCGGGTCACGAAATCGGAGCCGCCCATGATCTTCATGAAGCGCACCGCCGCCTGCCAGACGTTGTGGCGCTCATCCAGGGTCAGGGTGCGGTTCGGTTCGTAGGTGTCCTGGCCCTTGCGGAAGCTCGGCTCGAGCTGGGGGGCGATGCCGGGGTTCGGCACGCAGAGCGAGCCGACGCAGATCGGCGTCGGCGCCGTGGTCGCCTGGCTGACCGGCACGCCGCCGTTCATGTTGTAGTAGCTCGCCAGGAAGGCCGGTTCGGAAATCCAGATCGGCGCGTCGTGCTTCCAACTGATCTCGGCGTTGATGGCGACCGCGAGTGGATCGAAGGTCGTGTTGAAGGCGAAGCCGATCAGTTGCAGGCCGGTCGGATAATAAATGTCGACCGGGCTGTTCTCCAGGTTCTGCAACACGGTCGAACGCGGCGAGGTGCCGAAGGGCGGCTGGATCAGCGCGCTCGACAGCGGATTGGTCAGGGCGCCGACGATATCGGTGACCGGCCCGCCGAGCAGGCCCGAGAGGGCCGAGGTCAGGGCGCCCAACTGGTCGACGCCCAGGTTGTTCAGCAGCCCGTCGACCAGCGGCACCGGCAGCGCGCCCAGGTTCACCTGGCCGGTACCGGGGGCGAACTGCGCCGGCGCATGGGCCATCAGCGACGGCAGGCGCGAGGTGTAGTTGATGTAGTAGAGCTGGAACTCCGTATTGTTCAGCTCGGGCGAAAAATAGCGCAGCGACACGCCCCAGTCGTGAACATCCGGATCGTCCTTCAGGTTGAGCGGCGGATTGACCGAGAGAATCTGCCGGTTCGGATCGTCGTAATCGCCGGGGCGGAGCCCGCTCTGGGTCGTATAGGCGCGCGGGTCGAAGGGATCGGTGAAGGGCTGGGCGTATTTGACGCCGTCGCACAGATTATCGGTGAAGGAGAAAAAGCTGCCGCAGGCGTCGAGCTTGAAGGGCTCGAAATCGAACTGGTAGAAGGCCTCGACCGAGAGCCCGTCGGCGATCTCGTAATTGGCCGAGATCATGGGCACCGGGATCAGCGCATCCTTCAGCTCGGCGCCCGGCACGCGGATCCTGGCGACGTCGATCGGATTGACCACGGCGATGCCGTTGATGGTGAACAGCGCCTCGCCCCAGTTCAGGATCTGGTTGCCGAGGGTGACGGTCAGCGGCCGGTCGCCCACGTCGAAACTGCCGCGGACATAGAAGTCCAGCAGCTTGGCGCCCCAGGCCGCCTTCTTCTTGGCGCTCGGCGTGTAGCGGCCGCTGGTGAAGGGCCGTTCCTCGGGGTCGAAATCGGCCAGGTGGTTGTTGGCCGCGACCGAGTCGAAGAAGCCCGCGCCGCGGGCGTAGAAGACGAAGTTCTGCCACTTCAGCTTCAGTTCGGCGCGGGCGTTGGAGACCTGGCTGATCAGGTCGTATTTGTCGAAGTTGAAATTGCCGTCGTCGTTGCCCGCGGGCGGCAGCGCGCCACCGTAATAGTAGCCGTAGTTGCGCGGGTCGCGGTCGGCCATGCGCATCTGCGCCCCCGTCGTGAGCGAGACCGTGATCGATCCTGTCACTTCCTCGCCCAGCTCGAAATCATAGGCCGAAGCGGTGGTCGCCACCCCCAGGAGGCAGAGCGCCGTGGTCGCCAGCCAGTAGCGACGGCCAAGGGTCCGCCGTTCGCCGGCCCGAGGCGGGCCGGCCTTGTCGATGCCTTCCATTGTTTCCCCCTTTAGCAGCCGTGCCGTCCGGAAACCGGCACGCCTCTTCCGCTTCCCTGAGAGCGCCCCCAGGCGGTCAGTTGGTGCCGAGCCGGCGGATCGCGTCCGGCGTGAACATCGACGGGTCGATATCCTGGACGTTCCAGTTCAGCATCTTCTCCTCGTTCTTCAGGCCGAAGACGACGTAGCGGCCGGATTGCAGGTCGTAGGTCGCTTCCAGCGCTGAGGAGCAGAGCGGGATGTCGTAGTAGTTGGCGACCGGGTCGTCCTGCACCCGCCAGAGCTGGCCGCGGGTGTCGTAGAGGTCGACCGTGGCGATGTTCCAGCTATCCTCGTCGATATAGAAGGTGCGCCGGCCGTAGACGTGGCGGGTGCCTTCCTTCAGCGTGGCGTCGACCACCACGGTGCGATGCAGCTCGTAACGCCCGAGGTCTGCATTCAAGTGGCTCGCGGTCAGCAGCTCCTTGTAGGAGTGCTTATCGGACATGTATTCATAGGCGTTATAGCCGATGTATTTTTCCTCGGCCGGTTTCAGGGCGAAGCTGTAACGGTCGGTCGCCCCATTGTAGACATCGAACTGATCGGTGGTGGCGAGGCCGTCCGTATTGAACAGCGGGTTGTCGTAGGCGAGTTCGGGGGCGCGCAGCACGCGCCTGGTGCCCGGGTTGTACTGCCAGGCCTGCCGCGGCAGTTCCTTGGCGTTGATGGTGTCGAGCGCCAGGATGATCGAGCCGGCGAGCCTGGTCGGCGCAGTCGTGATGTTCAGGTAGGAAATCGCGATATTGTTGAGCTGCTTGATGTCGGTGACGTCGCCGATAGTCGCGAGGCCGGGACCCGAATAGTGGATCATGCCTTCGTCCTGGCTCTTGAACATCAGGAAGCTGCCGTCGCGATTGACCGCGGCGGAGCCGAAATAGCGCCTGAACTTGAAGCCGCGGTAGCGAAGCCGGTGGTTCCAGATCGCCTCCACCCCCGACTTCGGAATCGGAAAGGGCACGCCGAGCAGGGCGTCGTTCAAGCCGTTCTGGTCCTCGGTCATGGTCGCCGTGACGGCGTTCTTGCGCCCCGCCTCGTAGACCCTCTCGGGCAGCGAGCAGGAACGCCGGGTCGGATAGACGACCAGCTTGTAGCTCGGATAGAGCTTCAGCATGGCGAGCTGGCCCACGGTCAGCTTGGCCTTGTATTGTTCCGCGTTCTGCCCCGTGATGGTGAACAGCGGCTTGTCGGCTGCGAAGGGATCGGGGTAGTGCATGCCCGGCGAATAGCCGGCAGGCGGCGAGGTGATGCCGCCGTTCCAGGCCGGAATGGAACCATCTGCATTACCCGCCTTGACGCCGCCCATGGGCGTCAAGTCCTTGCCGAGCCGGTCGGCCTCGGCCTGGGTCACCTTGGCCAGCGCCGGTGTGCAGATGGCAAGCGATGCCAGCAGGCCCGCCAGGGCCAGAGAAGTCTTCACCATTCCTCCCCCTCATCAAATTCTTGTCATGACGTCGGCTGTTTCGCCGATCCGTTGCAACGCTAGTGGATGGCGGTGCGGCCCCGACTGACCGTTAGGCTGGTTTTTCCGGGGCCTCCCGTCCTCAGAGACCGACCGCGCGCGGATGCCCCCAGTCCTCGGCCACGGGGGGCGCTTCCGCCGGCAGCGGGGGCAGGCCCAGGATGTCGTCGGCGATTTTCTCGCCGATCATGATGGTCGGCGCGTTGGTGTTGCCGCCGACCAGGGTCGGCATGACCGAGGCGTCGACCACGCGGAGTCCGCCGATGCCGTGTACGCGGCAGCGCTCGTCCACGACCGCCATCGAATCCGTGCCCATGCGCGCGGTGCCGACCGGGTGATAGATCGTCTCGGCGCGGGAGCGGATCCAACTGTCCAGCTCGGCGTCGCTCTCGACCGCGCGACCGGGCTCGATCTCGGCGCCCAGATAGGGGCGCAGGACCTCCTGGCGCAGCACGTCGCGCACCAGGCGAACGCCGTCTCTCATGGTCCGGCGATCGACCTCGCTCGACAGATAGTTCGGCTGGATCAGGGGCGCGGCGGTGGGATCGGCCGAGCGGAGCGCGATATGGCCCCGGCTTTCCGGCCGGAGCTGGCACAGGTGCACGGTGAAGCCGTGGCCGGGCGACTTCGTGCGGCCATGGTCCTGCAGTACGGCGGCGACGAAATGAAGCTGGAGATCGGGGACTTCCAGTCCCGGCCGGGTCTTCAGGAAGGCGCCGGTCTCGACCCCGTTGGAACAACCGGGCCCGCTCTTGAACAGAAGGTAGCGGAGCCCGGTCAGGGCTTGGGTCAGCGGCTTGGTCTGGCTGTGCAGGGTGACCGGCAACAGGCTCCGGGCGATCACCGTGGCGTCCAGGTGATCCTGCAGGTTCTGGCCGACGCCGGGCAGCTCGGCCAGGACTTCGATGCCATGACGGCGCAGTTCCGCGGCCGGGCCGATCCCCGACAGCATCAGGAGCTGGGGCGAATTGATCACCCCGCCGGCCAGGATCACCTCGCGCTTCGCGCCGAAGGTATGTTTTCGCCCGCCGCGCAGGGTCTCGACCCCGACCGCCCGCCGCCCCTCGAACAGGATGCGGGTCGCCAGCGTGTCGACCGTGACGGCCAGGTTGCCCCGCGCGAGTGCCGGGCGCAGATAGGCGACCGCCGCGCTGCAACGCCTGGCATTCCGCACGGTCAACTGATAGCGCCCGAAACCCTCCTGCTGGACACCGTTGAAATCGCCCGTGTGCTGGTAACCGGCCTGGACCCCGGCCGCAACGAAGGCGTCGAACAGGGGGTTTTGCCCCGGTGCGTCGCTGACGCCGAGCGGGCCATCGGTACCGTGGAAGTCGTCCGCCACCGCCGCATTGCCTTCGCTCCGCTTGAAATAGGGCAGCACGTCGGCATAGCCCCAGCCCTTCAGGCCGAGCTGGCGCCAATGGTCGTAATCCCGGGCGTGGCCCCGGATGTAGATCATGCCGTTAATCGAGGACGAGCCGCCGAGCACCTTGCCGCGCGGCCAGTAGAGCGAACGCCCGGCCATATGGGCCTGGGGTTCGGTGTGGTAGTACCAGTTGCCGCGCCGGGCGCCGAGCAGCTTGATCACGCCCGCGGGCATGTGGATCAGCGGGTTGCGGTCGCGTCCGCCCGCCTCGATCAGCAAGACGCGGTTGGCCGGATCCGCCGACAGGCGGTTGGCCAGCACGCAGCCGGCGCTGCCGGCGCCGACGATGATATAGTCGAATTCCGCCATGGCGTTCTCCTCCATGAGCGAAGGCCGGCCCCGTCTCCCGGGCCGGCCTCGCCGTCGTTATTGGTTTTTCAGGCGTCGTAAGGCACGAAATCGGCCTTTGAGCTGCCGCAGGCCGGACACATCCAGTCCTCCGGCAGGTCGGCCAGGCGGGTGCCGGGGGCGATGCCCGCCTCGGGCAGGCCGGCGGCTTCGTCGTAAAGCTCGCCGCACACCCCGCATTGCCAGACTTTGTAGGGTTCCTCGGCCATGCCCGCCTCAGGCCGCCATCTCGAAGGTGATCGGCACGTGCTTCGGCCCGCAGACCAGTTCGGATTCGGTCATGCGCCCCTCGCCGCCCATCTCGAGGTGCTTGAGACGCGGAATGACCTCTTCCCAGAAGCAGCGCATCTCGAGCCGCGCCAAGTGCTGACCCAGGCAGATATGGGTGCCGTAGCCGAAGCCGATGTGGCGGTTCGGCGAACGATCCGGCTTGAAGGTGAAGGGATCCTCGAAGGCGTCCTCGTCGCGGTTGCCCGAGATGTAGGAGAGATAGAGCAGGTCGCCCTTCTTGATCTGCCGGCCGCGCAGGACATAGTCCTCCTTGGCCGAACGGACGAACTGCTGGATCGGCGTCGCCCAGCGGATCGATTCCTCGACGAAGCCGGCGATCAGCTTCGGATTGTCCTTGAGCCGCTGCAACAGGCCGGGTTCCTCGGCCAGTTTCCACATCGCCATGCCCGTGGTGGCCGAGGTGGTGTCGTGGCCTGCGGTCGAGGCGATGGCGAAATAGGAGATGGCGGCCCGGTTCTCCATCGGGCAGCCGCGCACCTGGCCATTGGCGATCACGGATGCGATGTCGTCGCGCGGGTGGGCGCGGCGGTCGGCGATCACCTTGTCGTAATAGTCCTTGAACTCGGCATAGACGAGGTCCCAGGTCTTGATGATCTCGCCCGGGTCGGTCACGTTCGATCCCGGCCGCTTCAGTTCGGGATCGGCATAGGTGAAGAGCCACTGCGTCAGGCGCAGCATCTTCTCGTGGTCCTTCTCCGGGATGCCGACGACGCTCAGGATCACTTCGAGCGGGTAGTAGAAGGCGAGATCCCAGGCGAAGTCGCAATGCGGCGCCATGCCGGCCAGGCGGTCGGCGTAACGCTTGGCGATCTCGCGCACCTTGGGTTCGAGCTTGGCGACCGCCTGGGGCATGAAATGGGCCGCCGTGACGTTGCGATACTCGGTGTGTTCCGGCTCGTCCATATGCACCAGGGTGCGGAAGATGTGCGGCAGGCCGCCGGTATAGTCGCGCATGAGCTGTTCGGCATGCTGCGAGGCGAGCGTCTTGGAGCGCACCGAGCTCAGGAACAGCTCGTCCTGGCGGGTGATTTCGCGGATGTCGTCATATTTGGTGACGATCCAATGCGGATCGTAGCCGGGCACCTCGGCGATCGAGAGCGGATAGTCCCGCCGCAGGATCTTGAAAATCTCGTTGACCCTGTTGCGGTCACCGAAAGTCGCCGGATTGTAGATTTGTGCCGCCAGTTCGACCGGAATCTTGAGGTTGTCCATCATGCTCCTCCCGAGGACTTCTTCTGTGTTGGAGATTTCTCATCCACCACGGTCGAAGGTAACGGGAGGGGCGTATCGCTCACCGGTCGAAAGGATAGTTCCTGACGGTTCGTCTCACTGAAGCATGCCGAGGGAGCGGGCCTTGGCCACCGCCGCCGTCCGCGTCCGCACGTCGAGTTTCTCGAAGATGTTGCGGAGGTGCCATTTCACCGTCGGCAGGGAGACGAACAGGCGCTCGGTGATCTGCCCGTTGGTCATGCCCTGCGAGACCATGGTGAGGACCCGGTATTCCTTCTTGCTGAGGCCGACGGCGACCGATTGGTCGGCATCCTCGTCGTCTTCCTCCGCGACGCCGGCGGAGAAGGTGCCGGTCAGCCGTTCCGCCAGGCGCGCCACCGCGGGCGGCAGCGTGCCCTGGGCCGCCTTCATGTAATGGGCGAGGCCGGGGATGAGCGGGCGCAGCACCGCCTTCTGGTCGAGGATGGCGCGTTCCAGGCCGTGGCTCGCCGCCTCCTCGATCGCCTCGGTCAGGCCGCGCAGGGCGAAGGTCGGCTCGCCGTCGGCCTGATGGGCCGCCGCCTTGACGCAGGCGGCCTGGACCCAGCGGCGCAGCCGCCCGCCTGCCCGGGCCGCCGCCAGCACCGGCAACACGTCGGCGATGGCCCGCCGCGGGTGTCCGGAGACGAGATTCCGCTTGGCGCCCAGCAGGCGCAGCCATTCCGCGGTCTCGGGCGTGTCGGCCTCGGGCAGGCGCTCGTCCCCGGTGTCGGCGACATCGAGGCCGCGCCGCACTTCGGGATCGAGGTCGAGGATGATCTCGGCCTTGAGCAGGCGGAGCTGCTTCAAGGCCGACAGGCCGAAGCGGCGGATCGACAGGGGCTCCACACCGCGCAGCAGGTCGAGCGCCGCCCCCGCCCCCTGATCGAGCAGGGCGAGCCGGGTCGCCACCCGCCAGCCGGAGAAGGCGACGTCGATACTGCCGTGCAGCGCGATGGTGGGCAGGCTTCGCCGGATGAGCTGACGTGCCTGGTCGAGCTCGCCCTGCTCGTAATAGGCTTCGGCCAGCACCAGCTCGGCCGTGCCACGCATGATGTCGCTCGGCGGATGTTCACCCAACATGGCCTCGATCTCGCGCGCGGCCGCCGCCGGCCGGCCCTGGACCAGCATGAAATGGGCGCCTAGGGTCGCCATCCAGGCGAGGCCGTAGTCGGTCGGCGAACTGGTGATCTCCTGCCGGCCGCGTTCGAGGCAGCGGCTGGCGTTGGCCATGTCGAGCAGCGCCCGGTAGCACAGCGCCATACCGAGCCAGACCGAGGCACGATCGAAGGCCGTGCCACCGGCCGGCTCGCTCTCCAGCCATTGCCGGCCGAGGAGCAGCGCCTCGTCGTGGCGATGGGCGAAGAAGGCGACCATGAAGCGCAGCAGGCCGAGCTGGGCCCCCGTCGGGTCGAAGCGGCGCAGCGCATCCAGGTTCTCGTCCATCAGCACGCTGGCGCGGTC
>NZ_JBAZKR010000048.1:0-33538 GCF_041650655.1 Zavarzinia sp. | reverse complement strand
TCGCCGGGTATCATGGCGGCGACGGCTTCGGCGGCGAGCGGACCGATGCAATCCTCGGCGAAGGCGACCGGCCGGCCGAGCACGCGGGCCAGCGCCATGGCGACCGGCCGCAGGCTCTGTCCCTCGTCGCGTCCCTTGGGGCGGCCGAAGTGGGACAGCACGATCACCTTGGCGTCGCGCCGCGCCAATTCGCGGATCGAGGTCGCATGGGCTTCGAGCCGGGTGGCGTCGCTGACGAAGCCGCCCTGCATCGGGGCGTTCAGGTCGGCGCGGAACAGCACGCGCCGGCCGGCCAGGGGGCCCAGGCCGTCGATACCGGGGGCGCCCATGGTCACGCCGCCCGCTGCATGGCGACGGCGGTGTCGCACATGCGGTTGGAGAAGCCCCATTCGTTGTCGTACCAGCTCAGGATGCGGACGAGGGTGCCGTCCATCACCTTGGTCTGGTCGAGGGCGAAGGTGCTCGACGCCGGATCGTGGTTGAAGTCGGACGAGACATTGGGCAGCGCCGTGACCGCCAACACGCCCGAGAGCGGGCCGGACGCCGCAGCCTGGATCGCTTCGTTCACCTCGGCCACCGTGGTCGGCCTCGCCGCCTGGAACTTGAAGTCGATGACCGAGACATTGGGCGTCGGCACGCGGATGGATACACCGTCCAGCCGGCCTTTCAGTTCCGGCAGCACGAGGCCGACGGCCTTGGCTGCCCCGGTCGAGGTCGGGATCATCGAAAGGGCGGCGGCGCGGGCGCGATAGAGATCCTTGTGCATCTGGTCGAGCGAGGGCTGGTCGTTGGTATAGGAATGCACCGTGGTCATGAAGCCGCGTTCGATGCCGATGGCGTCGTTCAGCACCTTGGCCACGGGGGCCAGGCAATTGGTCGTGCAGGAAGCGTTGGAGACCACGCGGTGGGACGCCTTCAGGCCCTGGTGGTTGACACCGAAGACAGCGGTGAAATCGGCGTCTTCGCCCGGGGCGGAGATCAGCACGCGGCCGGCGCCGGCTTCGAGATGGGCGGCGGCCTTGGCACGGGCCGTGAAGATCCCGGTGCATTCCATGGCGATGTCGACGCCCATGTCGCCATGCGGCAGCTCGGCGGGTTTCAGGATGCGGGTGACGCGGATCTTGCGGCCATTCACCACGATGTCGTCGCCCGAAACCTCCACCGTGCCGGGGAAGCGGCCCTGGACGGAATCGAAGCGCAGCAGGTGGGCATTGGTCTCGACCGGGCCGAGGTCGTTGATGGCGACGACCTCGATGTCCTCGCGCCCGGATTCGGCGATGGCACGCAATACGTTGCGGCCGATGCGCCCGAAGCCGTTGATCGCTACCCTGGTGACCACTGTTCCGTCCTCCCTCAGTTGTTCTCGATGGCGCGGCGGGCCGCATCGGCGACCGCTTCCGCGGTGATGCCGAACTGGCGGTAGAGCACGCCCGCCGGGGCCGAGGCGCCGAAGCCGGTCATGCCGACGAAGACGCCGCGATCGCCGAGCCAGCGCGCCCAGTCGCCCTCCACCGCCGCCTCGATACCGATCCGCGGTGCTGCGCCGAGGACGGCGCGGCGATAGGCTTCCGGCTGTTCGCGGAAGAGTTCGAAACAGGGCGCGGAGACGACGGCGGCGGCGATTTCGTCTTCCGCCAGCAGGCGTGCCGCGGCCAGCGCCACCTCGACCTCGGAACCGGTCGCGATCAGGGTGACCTGGCGCGGCCCCTCGGGCTCGGCCACGACATAGGCGCCGCGGGCGGAAGCCCCGCCGATCCCGGCCGGCGCCCCCGCCCGGGCCAGCGCGGGCAAGCCCTGGCGGCTCAGGCAGAGGGCGCTCGGCCGGTGGGCCTGGGAGACGGCCAGGGCCCAGGCTTCGGCCGTCTCGACCGCATCGGCCGGACGGAAGACGAGGAGGTTCGGCATGGCGCGAAGCGAAGCCAGATGTTCCACCGGCTGGTGGGTCGGGCCATCCTCGCCGAGGCCGATCGAATCATGGGTCAGCACCAGGACGACGGGCAGGCCCATCAGCGCGGCAAGGCGGATCGCCGGCCGGCAATAGTCGGCGAAGACCAGGAAGGTGCCGCCATAGGGCACGAAGCCGCCATGGAGCGCGATGCCGTTCAGGGCCGAGACCATGGCGTGTTCGCGGATGCCGAAGTGGAGGTAGCTGCCGGCGAAATCGCCCGGCTTCACCGCCACCTGGCCGGTGCCATGGGTCAGATTCGAATGGGTCAGGTCGGCCGAGCCGCCGACCAGGTTGGGCATGGCGGGCAGGAGCTGCTGCAGCACCTTCTGCGACGCCTGGCGGGTCGCCAGATTGGGCTTGGCAGCGAGAAAATCGGCGCGGATCGCCTCGAGCGCCGCGATGGCCGAGGCGGGGACCAGATGGTCGCGGTCCCGCGTCAGGGCTTCTTGCACCGCCGCCGGGGCCTGCTCCAGGCGCTGGCGCCAGGCGCGGCGGGCGGCGCGGCCCCGTTCGGCGGGCCACGACCAGGCGGCACGGATCGCCGGCGGGACCTCGAAGGGGGCCGCGGTCCAGCCGAGCGCTTTGCGTGTGGCGGCCACCTCGTCGGCGCCGAGGGGCGCGCCGTGGGTGGCCGCCGTGCCGGCCTTGGTGGGAGCGCCACGGCCGATGACGGTGCGACAGGCGATGAGGGAGGGGCGGTCGCTCGCCCTGGCGGCCTCGATCGCGGCTTCGATCGCCGCGGGGTCGTGGCCGTCGATCCGCTGAACGTGCCAGCCGCTCGCGGCGAAGCGGGCGCATTGGTCGTCGGAACAGGCGAGCGTCAGCGGCCCGTCGATCGAAATGCCGTTGTCGTCGAACAGCACGATCAGGCGCCGCAGGCCCAGATGCCCGGCGAGGGAGACCGCCTCGTGGCTGATCCCCTCCATCAGGCAGCCGTCGCCGGCGATCACATAGGTATGGTGATCGACCAGGTCACGGCCGAAGCGGGCCGCCTGCATCTCTTCGGCGAGCGCCATGCCGACCGCGGTGGCGATGCCGGCGCCGAGCGGGCCGGTGGTGGTCTCCACGCCCGGCGTATGGCCGTATTCGGGATGGCCGGCGGTCAGGGCGCCCCACTGGCGGAAGCGGCGCAATTCCTCGACCGTCATGTCGGGATAGCCGGTCAGATGCAGGATTGCATAGAGCAGCATGGAGCCGTGGCCGGCCGAGAGCACGAAACGGTCCCTGTCCGCCCAGTCCGGCGCGTCGGGATCGAACTTCATGAAGCGGGTGAACAGCACGGTGGCCACGTCGGCCATGCCCATGGGCATCCCGGGATGGCCTGACTTGGCCTGTTCCACGGCATCCATGGCGAGCACGCGGATGGCGTTCGCCATCTGGGCGACGTCGACCTTCGCCTCGAACACGGGTGCGGCCAGGTTCATGAAGCCCTCCTCTTGCGCTGCATCAGTTGCAGGATCATCGGGGTCAGGATCAGTTGCATGGCGAGGTCGAGCTTGTTACCCGGGATGACGATCGAATTGGCGCGGGACATGAAGCTTCCCGCGATCATCGAGAGCAGATAGGGGAAGTCGATGCCACGCGGGCTCTTGAAGCGGATGACGACCATCGATTCGTCCGGCGTCGGGATCCAGCGGGCGATGAAGGGGTTCGAGGTGTCGACCGTCGGCACGCGCTGGAAATTGATGTCGGTCTCGGCGAACTGCGGGCAGATGTAATGCACATAGTCCGGCATCCGGCGCAGGATCGTGTCCATCACCGCCTCGGTGGAGTAACCGCGGGCGGCGCGGTCGCGGTGGATCTTCTGAATCCATTCGAGGTTGATCACGGGCACGACGCCGATCTTCAGGTCGGCGTAACGGACGAGGTTCACACCCTCGCCGATCACGGCGCCGTGCAGGCCCTCGTAGAACAGAAGGTCGGTCGGTTCGGGGAAGGCTTCCCAATCGGTGAAGGTGCCGGGCTCGCCGCCGTAGACGGCCGCTTCTTCGGCATCGTGGATATAGTGGCGGGTCTGGCCGCCGCCGGTCTCGCCATAGCTGGCGAAGACGGCTTCGAGTTCCTGCAGGAGATTGGCTTCGGGGCCGAAGTGGCTGAAGTTAGGGTTGCCGGCGGCGGCGGCAGCGGCCATCTCGCGGCGCATGGCCAGGCGGTCGTAGCGGTGGAAGGCGTCGCCCTCGATGAAGGCGGCGGCGATCCCCTCCCGCCGGAAGATCTGCTCGAAGGTGCGGCGGACCGAGGTCGTGCCGGCGCCGGACGAACCGGTCACGGAGATGATGGGATGAAGGACTGACATCGAAACTCTCCGGCTGCCGCTCAGGCGCGGAACAGGCTGCGCTTGCCGAACAGCGGCGAATCCTCGCCGCCGCTGAAGGCGTCGGTCATGTAGCGGGCGACCCGGGCGACCTCGTCCGCCGAGCCGAACACCAGGGGGGTGCGCTGATGCAGGCTGGTGGGCATCAGATCGAGGATGCGGTCGGTGCCGTCGGTGGCGGCACCGCCTGCCTGTTCGAGCAGGAGGGCGACCGCATTGGCTTCATAGACCAACCGCAGCCGGCCCTGGCGATAGCCGGGGCGGGCATCGCCCGGGTAGAGATAGATGCCGCCCCGGACCATGATGCGGAAGGCGTCGGCGACCATGGAGGCGACCCAGCGGGTGTTGAAGTCGCAGCCGCGCGGCCCTTCCGTCCCGGCCAGGCAATCGTCGACATAGCGGCGGATGGCGTCCGGCCAGTGGCGCTGGTTGGAGCCGTTGATGGCATATTCGCGGGCCCGGACCGGCACCGTGATGTCCGGCCGGGTCAGGCGGAATTCGCGCGTTTCGGGATCAAGGGTGAAGGCATGGGTGCCCTGGCCGAGGCTCAGCACCAGGCCGCACTGCGGGCCATAGAGGATCAGGCCGGCGGCGAACTGGCACCGCCCGGGTTGCAGCAGGGCCGCCTCGGCCGAGAGTTCGCCGGCCGGATAGATCGAGAAGATCGTGCCGATGGTCGAATTGGTCTCGATGTTCGAAGAACCGTCGAGCGGGTCGACGGCGACCACCAGGGGGGCGCCGGGGTTCAGCACCTCCGCCTCGTCCGCTTCCTCGGAACCGAGGGCGGCGACCGGGGTCTTGCGCAGGCACTCCGTCACGATCTGGTGCGCGCGGAAATCGAGTTCCTTCTGGCTGTCGCCGAAACGCTCGTCGCAGCGCAGCGCGCCCATGGCGCCGGCCAGCGGCCCGCGGGCGACCAGGCCGGCGAGTTCGATGCCGGCGCTGGCGAGGGCGGCGACGGTGGCCGCGACCGCCGCCGCTTCGGGCGTGTCGCCGGCCGCATGGCGGGCCAGGAATTGGTCGAGCGAGACCTGACGGTCGGTCTGCAGCGCAGTCATCTTCTGTCCTCCCATCCCGTTCCGACTCGTTTCGGCGTGGCCGGTGTCGGGATCCAGGGACGAGCTTGGGGGACGGAGGACTGTCAGGGAATTTTAAAATGGTGACACGTTTTTTCAGAAAAACTTAATACGGCCGAAAACCGCCGAGAGCACGGCGTCGGGCCTGCCGCCTGCGGCGGGGTGCCGCAGGCGGCTCTGTCAGCAGATGCGGGGCAATTGGTCGCCCACCAGCATGTCGACGATACGGTGGCCGCCGAAGGCGGTCTCCATGATCACGCGGCCGACCTTGCCCTCGGTCACCGTGCCGATGGCGCAGGACTCGGTGCCGAGCGGGTGGGCACGCAGGGCGGCCAGCGCCGCTGCCGCCTGTTCCGGCGGCACAACGGCGACCAGCTTGCCCTCGTTGGCGAGATAGAGCGGGTCGAGCCCCAGGATCTCGCAGAAGCCGCGCACGGCGGGGCGCAGCGGCACGTCGGTCTCGCGGACGGTGATGCCGACGTTGGAGGCTTCGGCCAATTCGTTCAGCACCGCGGCGAGGCCGCCACGGGTGGCGTCCCGCATCATGCGGGTGCCGGGGGCGGCCCCGAGAAGATCCGCGATCAGGCCGGCGAGGGAGGCGCAGTCGCTCTCCACCGGGCTGTCCAGGGCGAGATCGCCGCGCGCGTTCAGGATCGCGGCGCCATGGTCGCCGAGCAAGCCGTTGACCAGGATGACGTCGCCCGGCCTGGCCCGGCCGATGCCGACCTCGATGCCGTGGCGCACCACGCCGACCCCGCTCGTGGTGATGAAGATCTTGTCGCAGGCTCCGTGCGGAACCACCTTGGTATCGCCGGTGACGATGGCGACGCCGGCTTCCGCCGCCGCCGCGGCCATGGAGCGGGCGATCCGGCGCAGCGTCTCGATCGCCATGCCCTCCTCGATCACCACGGCGCAGGACAGCAGGCGCGGGATGGCACCGCCCACCGCGAGGTCGTTCACCGTGCCATAGACCGCGAGCTTGCCGATATCGCCGCCCGGGAAGAACAGGGGATCGACCACGAAGCCGTCGGTCGTAAAGGCGAGGCGGTCGCCGCTCGTCGCGAGATCGGCCAGGGAGATGCGGGCCTGGTCCTCCAGGGCCGCCTCGCTCGCCGAAAAGGCGGAGACGAAGACGTCTTCGACCAGGTCGCGCATGGCGGTGCCGCCGCCGCCATGGGCCAGCGTCACGCGGTCGACCTGGAGCTGGCGGCGCGGCCGCGGCATCGGTTGCATGGTCATGCTGCCCCCTTGCGCAGGCCGCCATATTGGTAATAGGCGGCGCAGGCGCCTTCCGACGACACCATGAGCGCGCCGACCGGCGTGGACGGCGTGCAGGCGGTGCCGAAAATCTTGCAGTCCCAGGGCTTGATCGCACCCTTCAGCACTTCGCCGCACTGGCAGGCGCTGGGATCGGCGATGGTGACCTGGCCGATGGCGAATTTCCGCTCGGCGTCGAAGGCTGCGTATTTCTCGCGCATCTTCACGCCCGAATGCTCGATCGAGCCGAGGCCGCGCCATTCGAAGAAGTCGCGCAGTTCGAACACTTCGGCGATCGCCTGGAGGGCGGCGCGATTGCCGTCCTCCGGCACGATCCGGGCATATTGGCTTTCGATCTCGACCCGTCCCTCGTGGATCTGCCTCAAGAGCATCCAGATCGCCTGCAGGACGTCGAGCGGCTCGAAGCCGGTGACCACCAGGGGGCGGCGGTAATGTTCGGCGATGAAGCGATAGGGCTTGGTGCCGATCACCATGCTGACATGGCCGGGGCCGATGAAACCGTCGACCGCCATGTCGGGCGAATCCAGCACGGCGCGGATGGTCGGGATGATGGTGATGTGGTTGCAGAAGAGGGAGAAATTGGCGATCCCCTCCTTGGCCGCGCGGAGCACGGTCAAGGCGGTCGCCGGCATGGTGGTCTCGAAGCCGAGGCCGAAGAAGACCACCTGCCGATCCGGGTTCTTGCGGGCGATTTCGAGGGCGTCGAGCGGCGAATAGACCATGCGCACGTCGGCGCCATCGGCCTTGGCCTGCAACAGGCTCTTCTTCGAGCCGGGGACACGCATGGCGTCACCGAAGGTGGTGAAGATCACGCCCTTCTGTTCGGCGATGGCGACGCAGTCGTCGACCCGCCCCATGGGCAGCACGCAGACCGGGCAGCCCGGACCGTGGAGGAATTCGAGACTTCTGGGCAGCATGTCGGCCAGGCCGTGGCGGAAGATCGCATGGGTGTGCCCGCCGCAGACTTCCATGAAGCGAAGCGGCTTTTCGACCGTCGCGCCGCAGGCATCCAGCAGGGTGGCGATGCGGGCGACCAGGCCCTTGGCGATCTCGCCGTTGCGGAATTCGTCGCTGAATTTCATGGTGCCGCAGCCTCCGCCAGCAGGGTACAGGTGAGGTCCCACAGGATGTGATAGGTGAGCAGGTGAACCTCCTGCACGCGGTGGACCGAGGGGGTCTTCACGGTGAGGCAGAGGTCGAGGGCGCCGGGCGCCGCCATGGCACCGCCGTCGCCCCCGGCGAAGCCGAGCGTCACGATGCCCATCGTCTTCGCCTTCTCGAAGGCACGCAGCAGGTTCTTCGAATTGCCGCTGGTCGAGAAGCCGGCCAGCACGTCGCCCTTGCGGCCATGGGCGATCAGGGGTCGCACGAAGATATTCTCGAAACCGGCATCGTTACCGACCGCGGTCACCAGGGCGACGTCGGCGGTCAGGTTGATCGCCGGCAGGGCCGGGCGGCCGGTGGTGATCGGGTGCTGGAATTCGATCGCCAGATGGGCGGCATCGGTGGAGGAACCGCCGTTGCCCATGGTGAGCAGGCGGCCGCCCCCGGCGAAGCAATCGGCGAGCAGGCGCGCCGCGCGCTGGACATTCTCCGCCTCGGCGGCGAAGAAGGTTTCCGCGACGGCGAGGTGATCGGCCAGTTTCCGCGAAATCGAGGCGGCGAGGTCGCTCGACCCGCGCGGCCGGGCCGCGGGATAGAGGGCGGCGAGAATGTCGCCGTTGGCGCTCATGCCACGGTCCCGGTGCGGAGCGCTTCCTGTTCCGCCTCGAGCTCGCCGAGTTCGGCCAGCAGGGCCAATGTCGCTTCAGCCTCGGCCTCGTCGATCACCGACATGGCGAAGCCGACATGGACCAGGACCCAGCGGCCGATCAGGGCGTCCAGGCTCTCCGCCTCGGGGGCGACGCAGGTGAGGTCGACGCGGCGCTTCACGCCCGAGACGTCGACCGTGGCCAGCATGGCCTCGGCGTCCTCGATGGCGACGATCTGGCCGGGAATGCCGTGACACATGATGAATACCTCAATGGCGCCGGTTCGAGAGTGCGCCGGGCACGATGCCGTAGCGTTCCAGCTTGGCGCGCAGACCGACGCGCGACAGGCCCAGTTCCTCCGCCGCCCGGCTCTTGTTCCATTGGAAGCGGAGCAGGGTTTCGAGCAGGATCGCGGCTTCGAGCTTCTCGACCCGGTCCTTGAGCGGGCCGTTCTGGATGTCGGCGGTAAGCGAGATCGGGCCGAAGCCGGTCTTCGCCTCGGCCGCCCCGCCGCGCACGCCGGACGACAGAAGCTCCGGTCCCAGCCAGTCCTTGTCGGCCAGGATCAGCAGGCGGGTCACCTCGTTCTGCAACTCGCGCACGTTGCCCGGCCAGTCGTAGGCTTCGAGGCAGGAAATCGCCTCGTCGGTGAAGCCCTTCACCTTCTTGCCGTGGGCAGCGCAGAGCTGGGCCAGGATGCTCTCGGCCAGCAGGCGGATGTCGCCCCGGCGCTCGCGCAGCGGCGGCAGGGTCAGCACCATGGAACTCAGGCGGTAATAGAGGTCCTGGCGGAAACGCCCGGCCTTCACTTCGGCCGCGAGGTCGCGGTGGGTCGCGGCGATGACGCGGACATTGACCTGCCGCGCCTCGTTGGAGCCGACCGGGCGGATCTCGCCTTCCTGGAGGAAGCGCAGCAGCTTCACCTGGAAGGCGGGCGAGACGTCGCCGATCTCGTCCAGGAACACGGTGCCGCCGTCCGCCTGTTCCAGGAGGCCCATGCGGTTGGCGACGGCGCCGGTGAAGGCGCCCTTCTTGTGACCGAAGAGTTCGCTTTCGAGGAGTTCGTCCGGGATGGCGCCGCAATTTTCCGCCTGGAAGGGTTGGTCGGCGCGGAGCGAGCCATAGTGGATGGCGCGCGCCAGCAGCTCCTTGCCGGTGCCGGTCTCGCCCAGGACCAGGACCGGCACGTCGAAGGTGGCGACCTGGCCGGCCAGGCGGCACAGTTTGTCGAGCGGGCTGCCGGGGGTACGCACCAGGCTGTCGAAATGAAAGCCGCGGCGGACTCTTTCCCGCTGGGCCGAGATGCGGCCTTCGGCGGTCGGGCCGAGCAGCTTCATTTCGATCGACAGGCGATCGTGCTCGCGCTGGAGCTGGAACAGGCGGGCGCCGTTCCGGATCGCCAGGACGAGTTGGTCCGGGTGCCAGGGTTTGGCGATGAACTCGTAGATACCGGCGTCGTTGATGGCGGCGATCATGTCTTCGGGATCGCTGTAGCCGGTGACCAGGATGCGGATCACGTCGGGCCAGCGT
The DNA here is from genome assembly GCF_041650655.1 of Zavarzinia sp. Lineage (GTDB taxonomy): Bacteria > Pseudomonadota > Alphaproteobacteria > Zavarziniales > Zavarziniaceae > Zavarzinia. Next base: position 23,641 of record NZ_JBAZKR010000048.1, on the reverse strand, counting down.
TCGCGCACGCGGGTCAGCAGTTCGACCCCGGTCATCTCCGGCATCCGTTGGTCGCTCATCACGACCTGGACCCATTCGTTCTCCAGGATCTGCAAGGCTTCCGCCGCGGAACCGGCAGTCAGTACCTCGAAATCCTCGTGCAGCACGCGGGCGATCACCTCGACCGAGCGGGGCTCGTCGTCGACCACCAGGACGGTTGGGCGGTTGCTGCGTGCGCCGAGGCTCATGCCGAAAGGCCCTGGGTCAGGCTGCGGCGGAGCTGGGCCGCCCTGGCTTCGGCTTCGCGCGCCAAGTCTTCGATCCAGTCTGCCCGGGCCTTGGCGAGCCAGGCGAGCCAGGCATCGAAACCCTCGCGGCTCTTCGACGACAGGCAGACCACCTCGGCCGAGGGGTTGATCCGCGCGATGTTGCGCTTCAGGAGCTCGAGGTCGAAATCGAGATGGGGCGCGAGGTCGGTCTTGGTCACCAGCACCAGGTCGGCGAAGGTGAAGGCGTCCGGATATTTCAGCGGCTTGTCCTCGCCCTCGGTGACCGAGACGAGGGTGACGCGCTGCGCCTCGCCCAGGTCGAAGCCTGCCGGGCAGACCAGGTTGCCGACATTCTCGATCAGCAAGAGGCCGCCCGCCTTGGGCTTCAGGGCGTCGACGCCGCGGCCGACCATCTGGGCGTCCAGGTGGCAACCCTTGCCGGTGTTGATCTGGATCGCCGGGGCGCCGGTCGCCCGGATGCGGTCGGCATCGTTGCTGGTCTGCTGGTCGCCCTCGATCACCGCGGCGGCGATCTTGCCCGAAAGCGCCTTCAGGGTTTCGACCAGGAGCGTGGTCTTGCCGGCGCCGGGGCTGGACAGAAGATTGACGGCGAAGAGGCAGCTCTCGGCGAAGCGAGCTCGGTTCGTCTCGGCGAATTCGTCGTTCTTGGCCAGGATGCCGCGCTCGATCTCGATCATGCGGGACTGGCTGAGGCCCGGCACATGGGCGCGGGCCGGGCCGGTGCCGTAGTCGATCACGCCGCCCGGGCCATGGTCATGCGCATGATCGTGGTCGTGGTCGTGGTCGTGGGGGTGATCGTGATCATGGGCGTGTTGGTGCCCGTGGTCGTGATCATGCCCGTGGTCGTGATGGTGGTGATCGTGATCATGGCCGTGGCGATGGTGGCCGTGATCGGTTTCCAGGGTGGCGCCGCCCCCGGCGCAGCCGCACACGTTGCACATCATTCCACCTCCAGGTCCTTGATTCTCATCTCGGTGCCGCCGGTCGGCTGCAGGCGAATGCCGCCGCAGACGGGGCAGGGGTCGAGCCGGTCTTCGAGCGGGACCGTCTCGCTGCAATCGAAACACCAGGCGCTGCCGGGCACGGGCAGGACGATCAGCTCGGCGCCGTCGCACAGCGAGCCCCTGGTCACCACATCGAAGCCGAAACGCAACGCCTCCACCTCGACCCCGGCGAAACGGCCGATTTCCAGCCGCACCTTGGTCACTTTCGCGAAATCATTGGCCTTCGCCGAATCCTCGATCGCCGCCAGCACGCTCTCGCATAGCGCCATCTCATGCATGGAGATCGACCTTTCTGCCCCCGGCGACCAGCACCGTCGGCACGCAAGGGTTGATGCAGGAGACGACGAGCCTTGCCGTGACCGACAGCATGTCCCCGACCGGGAGCTTCGACAAGGCCTGCGCCAGGGCGCCGCCCGGGGCCAGGTTCCAATCGGTCGGCGTCACCACCCGGTAGCGTTCGACCGCGCCGTCGGCCAGCACGGCCCGGTGGCCGAGGGGGCCGCGCACCGCCTGGGCGATGCCGATGCCGCGCCCCGGGCTCCAGCCCGGCACGGTCGGCCCGGCGGGGTCGAGATGGCGGAGCAGGTCGAGCACCCGGCCCATCATGCGGAGGAAGAGGGAACGGCCCTCGGCTTCCTCGATCTCGGCCATCAGGGGCAGCGGGCGCAGCGGCTCGAGACAGCTCGCCTCGCGGAGGGGCGCGGCCCGGCCGGTCAGCCGGGCGGTCAGGTCGGCCGGGCTCGGTGCCGGCAATTCGATGCGGCCCCAGTCAGGGCGGAGGCGACGGCGCGCCAGGGCGAGCAGGCGGAAGAGCGGAGTCTCGCCCGCCTCGAGCAGGCGCACCAGCGCCTTGACCCCGATCTGGCCGAGATCGCCGGCCTGGCCCACCAGATGGCGGAGCAGGCCGGACTGCGCCGCGCCGTCGCCACTGGCGAGGCCGGCGGCCAGGCGCAGGCAATCGGCATCGGCGGGCAGCGCGAAGGCGGCCGGCCAGGCCCGGGCGAGGCACAGCGCATGGTCGCGCACATGTTCGAGATGCAGGGCCGGTGCATCGCCTTCCGCCGGGGGCAGGCCCAGGGCGGCGCGGGCGGCGCGGCCCTGGGCAGCCCCGCAGAGGTTGAAGATCAACGGCACCAGGCGCGCCACGTCGGCGGGCGCGCGGCCGAAGAACAGGCGGGTCGCATCGGCCCCAGGGGCGAGGTCGAGCGCGGGAACGACCCGGCCCTCCTCGACCCCGAGGGTGATGGTCAGATGCGCCCCGCCCAAACTCACGGCGTCGTCCCCCCGGTGAAGAGGGCGCGGCGCGAGGGGGCGGCCGGCGCTTCGGCGGCCACCGCTTCGGGCGAAGGCGCCTCGCGCAGGGGGGCCTCGGCGGCGGCGATCTCGGCTTCGCGGCGGCGGCGGATTTCGCCGGTCGGCGCGCCGTCCTCGCGGATCTCGGGATCGAAGAGCGAGACCATCACGGCCTCCGCCACCTCGACCGCGTCCGCCATGGCCTTGAACTCGAACATGGGCGAGAACAGGGAGCAACCCTCCCAGGGGCCTAGCCGGTCGTCGTGGCCCTGGACGAATTCGTAGCGGCCGGAGGGGAAGTCGACCAGCCGCTTGCTGCCCACCACCGGCGCCACAAGCCCGTCGTCGAGCGGCAGCAGGACCAGGTTCATGAACCAGGGCGTGATCAGGACGCCCAGCGCCCTCTCGCCATGGGCGCGAAAGCCGACGGCCTGGACGCCGAGCGCCTTGTTGACCACCGGCACGCCGGCCATGTCCTTGGCCGCGATCTGGCGGAAGGCGCCTTCCAGCCGGGCCGCCAGGGGGGCGACGGCATCGGCTTCGGTCGGGGCGGCGCCCGAGTCGAGCACCATGAACTGGGCCCGCTCGCCGTCGCAGGACGGGCAGCGCCATTCGGACGGCAGGGCGGTGAAGGGCGTGCCGGCCGGCACCTGCCAGGTCTCGCAGCCTTCCGCCGGGTCGTAGACGTGCCAGCAGATCTTGCATTCCATGCGCGCGGTCGGCGGAATGCGGCGGTTGTCGCCGAGATAGGAGCCTTCGAAGCGGGCCTGTTCCATCGCCGTCGCCTCAGCGGATCGCGGTCAGGATGTCGGCCAGGCGGACGGCGCTGTCGGCGATGTCCTCCGCCGCGGCGCAGGCGACCTGGGGCACGTCGGTGACCTCCAGCGTATCGAGGATCAGCATGTCGGTCGAATTGTAGAAGCGCACCCACCAGACATGGGGCAGGTTGGTCGACGTGATCCGGCAGTTGCCGTAGCCGCGCGAGAGAATGGTGGTGGCGCCCTGGCCCAGCACCTCGGCCAGGAAGGCGCCGTCTTCCGGCGACAGGGGCAGCAGGCTCAGATTGACGACATGGGGCGCGTCGCCCGGGCGGTAGCCGCGCGCCCGCTCCTGCAGCTCGAACAGCACGGGGGCGGCGTTCATGACGCCGGCGGGCGGTACGGCGGCGCGGGCGGCGATGTCGAGGTCGCTCGCCGGGAAGGCGCGCTCGACCGCGGCGCGCGGGAAGGCGCCCACTTCGACCGATTCTTCGCGCTTGCCGCCGGAAAGATGGCGGCGCAGGCGCCAGACTCCGGCCAGCGTGGCTTCCTGGATCTCGATCCGCTCGCCTTCCAGGGCGACCACGGCGGAGACTTCGCCTTCGCCCAGCGCTTCGTCGATCAGGGCTCGGTCGGCCTCGTTCAGGCGGTCGAGCGACAGGGTGAAGGGCGCGTCCGCCCGCCAGCCGTCCAAGCCGATGCACAGACGGTCCAGCAGTTGGAGCCCGGCCGCGACCCTCGTGGGGTCCTCGACCTCGGGCAGATGGGGGGCATAGACCTTCATGTCCGTCGGCATGGGCAGGAATTCCAGGTCGTCCTCGCCGGCCTCGGAAGGCTGGCTGCCGGGACCATAGCCGACGGGCGGGCGGGTCATTCCGAAGAGTGTGCTCATGTCGGCCTCACTGCAGGACGGCGGCGGCGGGCTTGCCGTCGATCATGGTGGTGATGGTGTCGAGATATTCGTGCCAGTCGAGCACGCGGGGGATGGCGCCCAGCAGCTCGTGGCCGCGCACCACGACGAGGGCGGGCAGCGGAATGCCGTCGAGCTGCTGGCGCAGGCTCTTTTCCAGCGCGGCATCGGCCACGGCCGCCTTCAACCGGCCGCGGAAGGCGGCCAGGAGTTCGGGCAGGATGATCGCGATGTCGGCGGTCTCGAGGTGTTTCTGGCCATGGCCGGGCAGGAAGATCAGCCATTCGCCGCCCGTCTCGGCGGGCAGCGAGGCGGTGGCGGGATCGATCATGGGATAGCCCAGTTCGGCCGTCAGCCGGGTGACCAGGGGTGGCAAGGGTTCAGCCATGTCATGCCTCGCGAAGACCGGCGGCGCGGGCCGCCTCGAGATGGGGGGGAAGGCTCGGCTCGCGGTCGGCGAGATCGGCGAACAGAAGGTCGAGGTCGGCCGGCGTCCCCGTCATCACCGCCTTGAGGCCGGCCAGGGCGTCGGCGACCCTTGCCGCTTCCTCGGCCTCGATCCGCTGGCGCGCGGCGCCCAGGAAGACCAGGACCCAGTCGCCCGCCGCCGCCTCCGGCGTCAGCGAGAGGTCGACCGGCCCTTCGGCCGTGTGGCCGACGATGCCCTCGACGGAGAGGATCAGGCGGGGTTCGGCGATACACATGGTCAGGACACCCGGCGGGCGAGCACGCGGGCGTCGCCGATGCGGCAGGCCTCCTCGGCCGAGGGACGGCCGGCTTCATAGGCCTCGCGCGAGACGCGGGGGTCGATCAGGGCTTCGTCGGCCGTGCCGTCCCGCGCGGTCGCTTCGAGGCCGAATTCCTCGCGCAGGATGGTGATCACGGCGTCGACCGCGGGGGCGATCCGGGACGCCACGACGGGCGTCAGGCCGCCGCCGTAATCCTCCAGGCACTCGGGCTGGACGCCGATCAGGATCAGCACCTCGGGGCAGTATCCCATGAGCTGGGCGGTCGCCAGCACGTCCTGGAAGCCGGTCTGGTGCAGGCTCATCTTGTGGGCGCCCAGGAAGGCCGGAACATCGCCGCCGCGCAGCGTGCGGAAGCTGCCGGGCTCCAGCCCGTAGTCGATGGCGTCGAGGATGATCAGCGCGTCGGCCTGTTCGAGATAGGGCAGCAGGTAGAGCCCCTGGGTGCCGCCGTCCATGACCGTCACCTGGTCAGGCAGCTTCCAGTCGCGGTCCAGCGCCTCCACGGCGCGGACGCCGAAGCCCTCGTCGGCCCACAAAAGGTTGCCGATGCCGAGGACGAGGATCCTCTCGATCTTCGCCACGCTTGTTCCTCCCTGTCCGGACTATTGACGCCCGGTTGCCGGTCTCCCTGCCGGGTTCCTGAACAGGTGCAGGATGCGTGCCAACATGTCGCTGCGGCGGAAAGCCGCCGGCTTTTCCGATCGTGGCCGACGAATTTTGGAAGGGAGTCTTCCGAATCGGCCTGGAAGTGGAAAGAAGAATTCCAAATCCGGCCGTGGCTCTATCGCCAAAAAAAGAGGGGCGCGAGTGGCGTCGCGCCCCTGGAGTTGTCGGCATCACCTGCCGCGGGGATGTCAGTCCGGATCGTCGTCCTTGAAGGTGCGGACGCCCGAAATCATGGTCGAGACCATCGACTGGCGGGACATGATGTCTTCCCGGATCGCGGCATAGACGTGGATCATCACGAAGAAGATGATCGCCCACATGCCCATGTGGTGCCAGGTATGCACGTCCATGCTCTGGCCGAAGAGCGGGATCACCCAGCCGAACAGGGCGGCCTGCCAGCTGTCGGGACCGGCGCCTTCGGAATAGAGGGCGAAGCCGGTCACGATCATGAAGGTGATGCCGATCGTCATGAACCAGAACATGGCGAGCTGGGCCAGTGGGTTGTGGCCGACATATTTGCGCGGCCGCGGTTCCAGGAAGGCGTACCACCGCGCCTCCTGGATCAGGCCCTTCCAATAGGCCTTCTGCCAGAAGGGGAAGCGGAACAACTGCCGGGCATGCTCGTTGCCGACGATCGCCCAGTAGATCCGGACGAGGAAGCCGACCGCGAAGACATAGGCCGCAGCGAAATGGGTGAAGCGGATGTAACCCAACAGGAAGTGGTCGCTCGCCTCGCCCGAGAGTGTCGGCAGGGGCGAGCCGATCAGATAGCCGGTGACGCAGAGCGTCAGGATCGCGGCGGCATTGATCCAGTGCCACAGGCGCACCGGCGCCTCGTAGACATAGATCGCCGTGATCTTTGTCGGCGGCACCCTTGTTTCGATGCTCATGTCCGTTCCTCCCGTTGCGGCGTCAGCGGACCTGTACCCGCGCCAGTTCCTCGCCTTCCGGCGACATGACGTGGGTCGAGCAGGCGAGGCAGGGGTCGAAGCTGTGCAGGGTGCGCAGGATCTCGACCGGTTCCTCCGGGCGTTCCATCGGCGTGTTCATCAGCGAGGCCTCGAAGGCCCCGATGTTGCCGGCGGGATCGCGCGGGCTGCCGTTCCAGGTGGTCGGCACGACGCATTGGTAGTTCTCGATCTTGCCGTCCTTGATCTTGATCCAGTGGCCGAGGCCGCCGCGCGGCGCCGCCACGGTGCCGACGCCCTTGGCTTCCGACGGCCAGGTCTTCGGATCCCATTTCTCGACGTTGGCGGTGGCGAGGTCGCCGGCCTTGATGTTGGCGATCACGCTGTTCCAGTCGTCGATCATCATCTTGGCGGCATATTGCGCCTCGAGCGCCCGGGCCAGCGTCCGGCCGATGGTCGAGGGCAGGGCCTGCTTGGCCGTCAGGTTGGTGCCGGCCAGCGCGTTGAAGCGGCCGAGCGAGTCGTCCACCTGGCCCTTCACATAGTCGACGCCATGGGCATAGGCGAGGATGTAGCGGGCGAGCGGGCCCACCTCGCAGGCATGGCCCTTCCAGCGCGGCGACTTGATCCACGAATATTTCGCGGATTCGTCGAGCTGCTTGATGTCGGTCCTGGTGCCGACCGCCTTGGCGCCCAGCTCGTAATGCGGCTCGGTGACGCCGTCCCAGGGGTGCAGGCCCTTGTTGTTGTCGTCACCATAGGTGTACCAGGAATGGGCGACGAATTCCTGGACCTGGGTGGGATCGCGCGGGTCGATGGGATGGATCTCGTCCCACTTGCCGTCCAGGATGACGCCGCCCGGCAGGCGGTCGGTCTTCTTGTCGCCCGGCACGGCTTCGTAATCGCCGTAGTCGAGCACGTTGGTGGCCGAGAGCCCGCCGCCGTAGAGCCAGGTCTTGTAGAAGCTGGCGATGCCGAGAACGTCCGGCAGATAGACGTTGTCGATGAAATCGGCCGCTTCCTGGATGCGGGCGCGGATGAAGTTCAGGCGCTCCATGTTCAGGGGCGCACCCGCCGACATGTTGCCTTCCATGTTGATGGCGCAGGGAACGCCGCCCACCATGTAGTTCGGGTGCGGGTTCTTGCCGCCCAGCACGGTATGGATCTTCACGATGTTCTTCTGAAGGTCGAGCGCCTCCAGATAGTGGGTGACCGCCATCAGGTCGGCTTCCGGCGGCAGCTTGTAGGCCGGATTGTCCCAATAGCCGTTCTTGAAGATGCCGAGCTGGCCCGATTCCACGAATTTCTTCAGGCGGTTCTGGATGTCGCGGAAATAGCCGGGGCTGGAGTTCGGGTGGTGCGGCCCGACCATCTGCTGCAGTTCCGAGGTCGCCTTCGGATCCGCCTTCAGGGCGTTGACCGGATTGACCCAGTCGAGTGCATGCAGGTGGTAGAAATGCACGATGTGGTCATGGACCTGCAGCGTCTTGGCCATGATCTCGCGCAGGAAATGCGCGTTCCTGGGAATCACGATGCCGAGCGCGTCTTCGACCGCGCGGACCGAGGTCAGGGCATGGCAGCCGGTGCAGACGCCGCAGATGCGCTCGACGAAGGCCCAGGCGTCACGCGGGTCGCGACCTTTCAGGATCACTTCGAGGCCGCGCCACATGGTGCCGGTCGAAACCGCGTTGCGGATCACATTGTTGGCGTCGAGATTCACCTCGCAGCGCATATGGCCTTCGATGCGGGTGACCGGATCGACGACGACGCGCTTGCCCGTATTGTCGAGGGCGAAGCCGTTGGGGGTCTGGATGATACCCATGTTCATTCACCCTTGTGCTGGGCGCGCTTCAGGGCGCTGACGGCGGCGTGGGCGGCGATCGCAACACCTGCGGCGCCGGCGACGGTGGTGCCGATGACATCGGCGTTCTCTTCGACGCCGAATTGCGGAATGTCGGTCAGGCGGGCATACCAGGAACCCTTGTCCCAGAAGCCTTCCTCCGAGCAGCCGATGCAGCCGTGGCCGGCCTGGATCGGGAAGGAAGTGCCTTCGTTCCAGCGGATGGTCGAGCAGGCGTTGTAGGTGGTCGGGCCCTTGCAGCCCATCTTGTACAGGCAGTAACCCTTACGGGCGCCTTCGTCGTCGAAATGCTCGACGAACTGGCCGGCGTCGAAATGCGGCCGGCGATAGCATTTGTCGTGAATGCGCTGGCTGTAGAACATCTTCGGCCGGCCCTGGCGGTCGAGCTCGGGGATCCTGTCGAAGGTCAGCATGTAGGTGATCACGGCGGTCATCACTTCGGCGATGGGCGGGCAGCCGGGCACCTTGATGATCGGCTTGTCGGTGATCACTTGATGCACCGGGGTCGCCCGCGTCGGGTTCGGGCGGGCCGCCTGGACGCAGCCGAAGGAAGCGCAGGCGCCCCAGGAGATCACCGCCTTGGCGTGGGAGGCGACATGGCGGAGCTGCTCGACGAAGGGCTTGCCGCCGACGATGCAATACATGCCGTCTTCGTTGAGGGGCGGGTTGCCTTCGACGGCCAGGATGAAGTTGCCGTCGTAGTTCTTGATCGTCTCTTCGAGGATGGCTTCGGCCTGGTGGCCGGCGGAGGCCATCAGCGTGTCGTCATAGTCGAGCGAGATCATCGAGAGCACGACATCCTTGGCCAGGGGGTGGGCCGAACGGATGAAGCTCTCGGAACAGCAGGTGCATTCCAGGCCATGCAGCCACAGCACCGGGGTGCGCGGCTTGGTTTCCATGGCATGGGCGATGCGCGGCGCGAATTCCGGGCCGAGGCCCAGCGCCGCCGCCGTCAGCGAGCAATATTTGATGAACGAGCGACGGGTGATCCCCTGCCGGCGCATCACTTCATAGAAAGTCTCAAGCTTAGCCATGACTGGCCGCCCTCCCATTATTGGTGGGGCATTAAGCGCAAGTCCCGTGCCAACTTCGCCGAAGCGCGGAAAGCCTCGGCTTTTCCGATCGCTGTGGTGGCAGGGCCGGTAAGGCGCTTTGCCCCTGCGGGCCGCGGCGGAAAGTCGCTTACCGCCCGTCCAGCAGGCGGGCGGCGGCGACGGCCGCCTGGCCGAGGGCGAGGCCGCCGTCATTGGCCGGTACCAGCGAAGGGGCGAGGGGGCGGAGGCCGGCTTGCTCGATCCGGGCGATCGTCTCGGCCAGTAGGCGGGCGTTCTGGAACACGCCGCCGGAAAGGGCCACGGCACCGATGTCCCGCGCCTTGGCCGCCGCCACGGCGCGGCCGGCGAAGCCTTCGGCCACGCTGGCATGGAAGCGCCCGGCGATCGTGCCCGCCGCGACCCCGGCCGCGCGATCGGCCAGCAGGGCGCGCCAGAGCGGGGTGGGGTCGAGATCGGCGCCCGTGCCGAAGGCATCCGGATAGGCTTCGGCATCCTCGGCGATCGCTTCCAGCGCCATGGCCGCCTCGCCCTCGAAGCTCATGGCCCCGGGAGCGAGGCCGAGCAGGCAGGCCGCGGCATCGAACAGCCGCCCGGTCGAGCTGGCCAGGGGGGCGTTCATGCCCTTTTCGATCATGGCCAGGATCGTGGTCACGGGCTTGCCAGTGCCGTAGCCGAGGCGCTCGATCAGCGCCGGCGCCTCGGCCCCGAAGGCGGCGGCCAGATGGGCGGTCAGCACGCGCCAGGGCTCGCGCATGGCGGCCGCACCGCCGGGCAGGGCCGTGGGCCGCAGGCGGGCCAGCCGCTCCGCCCCGCGATAGTCGGCGAGCAGGATCTCCCCGCCCCAGAGCGTGCCGTCCGCGCCGAGGCCGAGGCCGTCCAAGGCGATGCCGATCACCGGGCCGGCCGCGCGCGGCCATTGGTTCTCGGCCAGGGCGGCGGCGATATGGGCGTGGTGATGCTGCACGGTGAGCAGCGGCAATCCGTCCCGCTGCGCCAGCGCCCGGCCCAACCGGCTGGAGCGATAGTCGCCATGGCCGTCGATCGCGATCGCCGTCGGGCGATGGGCGAAGAGGGCGGCATAATCGGCCAGCGCCGTCTCGAAGGCGTCTTCTGTCGCCGGCTCTTCGAGATCGCCCAGATGGTGGGAGAGCAGGAAGTTGCGGCCCTGGCTCAGGCAGATCGCGGTCTTGAGTTCGCCGCCCAGTGCCAGCACCGGCGGCGCTTCGGCGAAATCCGCCGGTCCCGGCAGGGGCACGGGGGCGAAACCGCGGCCCCGGCGGATCACGCGCGGCGCGCCGGAGACGACGCGCAGCACGGAATCGTCCAGCCGGCGGGCGATCGCCCGGTCGTGCATCAGCAGGGCATCGGCGATGCCGGCGAGGCCGGTTCGCGCCGCCGCATCCTCATGGATCTGCGGCTCGCTCGAACGGTTGCCGCTGGTCATCACCAGGGGCCGGCCCACGGCTTCGAGCAGCAGGTGGTGCAGCGGCGTCGAGGCCAGCATGACCCCCAGCACCGCCTGGCCCGGTGCCACCGAGGGCGCCACGCGCCCCAGGTCCGGCAGCAGCACGATGGGCGCTGAAGGATGGCCCAGCCATGCGGCAGCCGTGTCGTCGACTATGGCGATCTCCCGCGCCATGGCGAGATCGGCGACCATCAGGGCGAGGGGCTTCGCCGGCCGGTGCTTGCGCCGGCGAAGCTCGGCCACCGCCGCCTCGTCGCCGGCATCGACCGCGAGGTGGAAGCCGCCGATGCCCTTGACCGCGACGATGCCGCCGGCCTTCAGCAGGTCTGCGGCGGCCGTGACGGCATCGCCCGGTGCGACGCCTCCGTCCATCGCTTCGAGCCAGGCCCGGGGGCCGCAGGCAGCGCAGGCGATGGGTTGGGCGTGGAAGCGGCGGTCGGCCGGGTCGTCATATTCCGCCCGGCAGGCGGGGCACATCGGGAATGCCGCCATGGTGGTGCGGCTGCGGTCGTAGGGCAGGCCGCGCACGATCGAGAAGCGCGGACCGCAATCGGTGCAATTGGCGAAGGCGTAGCGATAGCGCCGGGCGCCGGGATCGCGGATCTCGGCCAAGCAGGCGGGGCAGGTCGCGATGTCGGCGACGATGCCGACGCGGACGGCGCCCTGTTCGCTCTCGACGATGCGGAATTCGGTGGCGTCGCCGGCCAAGTCTTCGCGCTCGATGGTCTCGATCCGGGCCAGCGGTGGCGGCTCCGCCTCGAGCGCGGCGGCGAAGCGGGCCAGCGCCTCCTCGGGCCCGAAGGCTTCGACCAGCACGCGGTTGCCGTCGTTCCAGACCTTGCCGGTCACACCGAAGCGCCGCGCCAGGCGCCAGACGAAGGGGCGGAAGCCGACTCCCTGCACCAGGCCCGCGATGGTCAGCCGCAAGCCCATCAGTGGACCGTGCAGACCATGCAGGGGTCGAAGGAACGCACCACATGCTGGACCGCCAGCGGCACCCGCTCGCCCGGTTCGACCGGGGTGCCGACCAGGGCGGCTTCCAGGGGGCCGGGCACGCCGTCGCTGTCGCGCGGCGAGAAATTCCAGGTCGTCGGGGCGATGATCTGATAGGCCGCGATCCGCCCTTCGTCGATGGTCAGCCAATGGCCGAGGGCGCCGCGCGCCGCCTCGGTCAGGCCGAAGGCGCGGGCCCGGTCGGGCAGGGGGGCGCGGCAGTACCAGTCGCCGGCGGGATCGATCGCCTTCACCCAGGTCTCCATGGCGATCACCGTGCGGGCCGTTTCGACCAGGCGGCCGATCACCCGGCTCGCCACCGTGCCGCCCCGGGTGAGCGCGAGCTCGCGAGCGAGACCCTGGCCGTCCACCGCCTGGCGCGCCAGCGCGCCGCATTCGTAGGGCAGGCCCGCGAGGCGTGGCGCCTTGCACCAGGTGTAACCCGTCTCGTCCGACGGATCGGGCAGGGTGCTGCCCTCGAAGGGATGGTGGCGGTGGCCCCGCCCGGTCATGCGGGCATTGGTGTGGTCTTCCGCGATGTCGTCCGGCGAGAAGCCGGCGAGCATGCCGCCCGCGAGCGTGCCCGGGCGATAGAGAGGCGTCTCGCCGCCATAGGCGCCGTAGGAAAGGAAACGGTCGTAAGCCCGGCCGAGGCGATCGAGGCCGAGGTCTTCGGCGATCTCCAGGAACAGGCGGAAGTCGCCGCCCCGGCCGGCCGCGCGAAACGCCGCGAGCTCGGCGATGGAGCCGAGCGACGCAACCTGTTCCAATGATGCCGCGAAGAGCGTCGTCTCGAGATAGCGGCGGAAGGCGCCGACTTGGGCGAGGATGCGTACCTTGTCCCTGGCGTCCAGGGCACGCGCCACGCCGCCCGGCTGGATCGTCAGCGTATGCGGCCATTTGCCGGCCAGGATGCCGAACAGGTGGAACAGTCCGGACCGCGCTTCCACCGCTTGGCGCAGTGCGGTGCCGCGGCCCGCCTTGAAGCGCGCCTCAACGGTCTGGAACCAGGGTCGTGCCGCATAGGCGGGACGGGCGAAGTCGGGCATGAAGAAGACGTTGAAATGGGTCAGGTGGTCGCCGACATTCTCCGCCGCCAGCATGAGGTCGGTCGCCAGCACGCCGTTCGGCGGAGCCGAGACACCCGCCGCGGCGGCCAGCGCCCGGGCCGCGGCATGGGATTGCGAGACCGAACAGATGCCGCAGATCCGCGGCGCTATGACCAGGGCGTCCATCGGGTCGCGGCCTTCGAGGATGCGCTCGAAGCCGCGGAACAAGGGCGAATTCACATAGGCCGCGGTGACCCGGCCGTCCGCCACCTCGAGCTGGACTTCGAGATCCCCCTCGACCCGGTTGAAGGGGCCGACGATCAGGCGCTTTTCCTCCATCGGGTCTAGCGCCTGCGAGGCTGGTGGATCGTGGGTGGCACGGCGATATGGTCGGTCGCGGCGTTGCGGCGGACCCGTTCCGGTGTCGCCGCCTTGGCGAGCGACGACAGGGCGACGAACCAGGCCTTGGGCATGTCGGTCGGCAGGCCGATCGGGATCCCGGCGAATTTCGGCGTCTCGGCGAAGGGATGCCCCGGTTCCTCGAATTCGGGCGCCGTGCAGTTGATGCAGGCATAGCCGCCCCGCGTGCAGGAGCCTTCGCCATTCCAGAGGCGGGTGTTGCAGTCGGCGTGGGCCTGGGTCCCGAGACACCCCATATGTTCCATCATGCAGCCGAGGTCGGAGGGTTTCTCGGCGCTCGCCTTGTATTCGTAATATTCGTTCCGCGTGCAGCCGTGATGCACCAGATGGTCGGCATAGAAGCGGGGACGCTGGAGATGGTCGAGGTCGCCATGCGCCAGGGCTTCGGCCGCGAGCAGCATCAAGGTCTCGGTCACCCAATTGGGGTGGGTCGGGCAGCCGGCGATATTGATCACGGGAAGCCCGCCTTCGGCGGTGAAATCGGCGCCCAGCAGGCCGCCCTTCTGGCGCCCGTCGTATTGCAGGCCGCAGGCGTCGGCCGGATTGGCGCCGCCCGCGGTGATGCCGCCGAAGGCCGCACAACTGCCGACGGCGACGACATGGTGCGCCCTGGCCGCCAGCAGGCGCAGCCATTCCGCGGTCGCCCGGCCGGTACCGGCCAGCATGTGGAAGCGCCCGGTGCCGTTCGGCCCGCGCAGCACCGAACCCTCGAGGCAGAGGACGTCGAGCGGGCGTGTCCCCGCGACGATGGCGTCGAGGAGGTCGAGGGCTTCCGCCCCCGTCTCCTCCGACAGGGTCGGATGCCACAGGAGGTCGATACCAGCGCCTTCCAACGTGGCGAAGAAATCCGGCGCCTCGGCGCAGAGAAGCGACATGGTACAGCCGCCGCAGCCGCCCGACTGCAACCAGAGGACCGAAAGGCGCCGGGTCACGATGCGACCTTCTCTGCCGCGGGCAGGCGCAGGGTGAAGCGGGCGCCGCCCTCCGGCGCATTGTCGGCCGAAAGGCTGCCGCCCATGTCGGTGATCAGCCGGTCGCTGATCGAAAGGCCGAGGCCGGTGCCCTTGCCGATCGGTTTCGTGGTGAAGAAGGGATCGAAGATGCGGGCCAGCAGGTCGGGTGGGATGCCCGGCCCGTTATCGGCGACGGTGACCACGACGAAATCACCCTCATGCCGCCCGGCGAGTACCAGGCGCGGCTGGGGCCGGCCCGCCATGGCGTCGATCGCGTTCTGCACCAGGTTCATCACCACCTGGTGGACATGCCCGGCCTGACCGAAGGCGGTCAGCCCGTCTTCGAATTCGAACGCCGTCTCGAGACCCGGCATCTGGGCCTTGGCGACCCAGGCGACAGCGGCGCGCAGCACGGGGCCGAGGTCGAAAGGGGCGCTCGGTCCCCTTTGGGCCGAGGCGAAGCGGCGCAGTTCGGCCACGATGTCACGCACCCGTTCCGCCCCTTCGCCGATGCCGTCCAGCGTGCCGGGCAGGTCGGCCAGGGCATGGTCGATGCGAAGTTCGGCCCGGAGCGCTGCCAGCTCCGCCGCCGGCTTTCCGGCATGGAGCGCAGTCAGATAGGCGATCAGCCGTTCGGCGTGGCGGCGCAACGCGTGGGCATTGCCATAGACGAAGGAGATCGGGTTGTTCAGCTCGTGGGCGACGCCAGCGACCAGGCGGCCGAGCGAGGCCATCTTTTCCGAATGTACCAGCTGCTGCTGGGCTTCCTTCAGGCGCTCGTGGGCGGCGGCGAGGTCGCGGTAGGCGCGGCGGAGCTCGCCCAGAGGGCGTCCGACCAGGACGAGGCCGATCGCCCTTCCCCGCTGGTTGTAGCGGAGCGAGGAATTGACCGCGACGGGGAAGGGGCCGTCGTGGCCGGAGAGCGTCAGTTCCAAGTCCGACAGGCGCTCGTGCCGGAACGCTGCCGCGAGCAGCATCTCGACCGCCGGTCGCGAGCGCGGTTCGACCAGGTCGGCCAAACCACTGCCGGCGAGTGTGGCGGTGCGCCGACCCAGCGCCCGCTCGGCCGCGGTGTTCACCTGTTCGATCCGTCCGGCCAGGTCGCAGACCACGAGGACGTCGGTCATCGCCGCCATCACGCCGGCGATGAAGGCTTGGGCTTCCTCGAGTTCGGTGTTCTTGCGCTCGAGTTCGACCTGCTGCGCGACGAGATCGGCATAGGTCTCGTCCATCTTGCGGATGACGTCGATCCAGGCGCGCTCGCCCTCCGCCTCGAAGGGCGAGGGCGGCTCCAGGCCGGTCATGCGGGGGGGCTGGGCCTCCACCACGGTCTGTCCTCCCTTGCGTCGCGTTCCGCCCGTATGGCGACTGTGCGCCCGCCGGCCGGCCGGTGCAAGCCGCGCCTCAGGCCGGGACATAGGGGGCGAGCAGCCCGGCGATCAGGGGGGCCACGCCGGCCACCGTCTCCGGCGTGACCGGCTCGCGCCGCATGTAGAGATAGGTGACCCAGCCCGTAACCAGGATCCAGATGCTGCGCGCCAGCGCCAGCGTGTCCGGCGCGGCCGGGCCGGCGGGGCGCAGGGTCGCGGCGAGCTGGCGGTCCATGGCGGCGACGCAATCGGCGTGCAGCGCGGCGAAAGCGTCCGCCACCCGGGCGTCGCGGCGCAGGATGGCGCTCTGGTCGGGGAAGAAGAAGCGGTAGTCGCACAGGATGGGCGCCACTTCCGAGAGCTGGCGGTGCAGCAGGTCCATGCCTGTCTCGGCGAAATCGGGCGTCACGAAGAGCGGTCGCACCAGCGCGTCGACATGCTGGAACAGATGCCAGAGAACGTCTTCGCGATTGCGGAAATGGTAGTAGAGGCTGCCGGTCGAGACGCCGCAGGCTTCCGCAATCCAATTGGTGGTGACCGGCGTGTAGCCGTGGCTGTTGAACAGGTCGAGGGCGACGCTGGCCACCTTGTCGCGTGTCAGTTGGGACCGTCTTTGTCGCGGCCTCGTTGTCGTCGTCACCTGGTGTTCCCCCGGCCCACAAAGACTCGATGTAGAGTAAAGCAGTATTCCCGGCCCGGCGGCAACGGTCCGGCGCCCCCCTGAAAAAGGCCCCTCAAAAAGATCGCCCCGGCCTGGTGCAGGCACCGGGCCGGGGCAGGCGGCACGTCCGAAGGTGGGGGCTCGGATGTGCGGGTTCGTGATCAGAACGAATAGGTCACGTTGAGGCCGACGAAGTCGCGGTCGATATAGGGGTTGCGCGAACCGCCGCCGCCACCGCCGCCACCGAAGCTCTTGAAGTAGTTCACGCTCATCGACCAATGCTCGAGGTAGTCGAACTTCACCGCGAAGTTGAGCGAGGTCACGCTCTTGGTGAAACCGGGAGTCGGTGCCGGCGTCGAGCCGAACAGGCCGTGGGCGAAGCCGATCGAGGGCGTCATGGTGACGCCGTCGAGCACGTTCGGGTAATCCCAGAAGACCAGGCCCTGCACGCCGCCGGACCATTTGGTCGGCTTCTTCCAGGTCGCCGGGAAATAGTCGCCGAGGCTGGTCGCGTCGATCGGCCCGGTGACCTGCAGGCCGCCGACATTGAGCGGCCGGGTCTGGAAGCCGCTGAAGCCGTTCTGGCCATAGGCGGCATATTGCGTGCCGTCGTTCAGGTCGACATAGAGGGCGCCGAACTCGACCAGGGCGAAGAGCTGGTTGGCGCCCAGCACTCGGGTAACCCAATCGGTGCCACCCAGGATCTTCATGAAGCGCACCGCCGCCTGCCAGACGTCGTGGCGCTCGTCGAGGCGGACGACGTTGCCGGGATCGTAGCTGTTGACGCTCGGCGTGAAGCCCGTCTCGACCTGCGGTGCGATCTGGGGGTTGGGCACACAGAGGGCCGGGGTGATGCAGATCGGCGTCTTGGCCCGGGCGGCCTGGTCGATCGGCACGCCACCGGCGGCGTCGTAGAGCGCCACCAGGAAGGCCGGTTCCGAGATCCAGATCGGCACGTCGTGCTTGTAGCTGACTTCGGCATTGATCGCGACCGAGAGCGGATCATAGGTCGTGTTGAAGGCGAAGCCGAGCATCTGCAGATCGGTCGGGTAATAGAGGTAGAGGTCGCTGTTCTCGAGGTTGGTCAGCACCGTCGAGCGCGGCGAGGTACCGAAGGACGGATCGATCAGGGCACCGCTGATCGGGTTGGTCAGGGCGCCCGCGAGATCGGTGATCGGCCCGCCGAGCAGGCTGGACAGGGCCGAGGTCAGGCTATTGAGCTGGTCGATGCCGAGCTGGTCCAGAAGCCCCTGGACCAGCGGCACCGGCAGGGCGGCCAGGTTGGCCTGGCCGGTGCCGGCGGCATATTGCCTCGGCCCTGTGGCATAGAGCGAGGGCAGGCGCGAGGTGTAATTCGCGTAGTAGAGCTGGAACTCGGTATTGTTCAGCTCGGGCGAGAAATAGCGCAGCGACACGCCCCAATCGTGATTGTTCTCCTTGTCCTTCGTGGTGATCGGGGCATTGACCGCGATCATCTGCCGGTTCGGGTCGTCGAAGTCGGTCGGGGTCAGGCCGGTGCCGGTCGTGTAACTCCGAGAGTCCATCGGATCGGTGAAGCTCGAGGAATATTCGACGCCGTCGCAGAAGTTGTCGGTGAAGGAGAAGAAGCTGCCGCAGGCGTCCAGCTTGAAGGGCTTGAAGGCGAGCTGGTAGAAGGCTTCGACCGAGAGCGTGTCTGTGATCTGCAGGCTGGCGTCGATCAGGGGCACCGGGATCAGGGCGTCCTTCAGCTCGGCGCCGGGGACGCGGATCTTGGCGGCGTCGATCGGATTGATCACCGAGATGCCGTTGATGGTGAACAGCGCCTCGCCCCAGTTCAGGATCTGGTTGCCGGCCGAGAGCGTCAGCGTCATGCCGCCGACGTCGTAGTTGGCCTTGATATAGGCGTCGAGCAGGTCGACGCCCCATTCCGCCTTCTCTTTGGCGCTGGGCTGGTAGCGGCCGCTGGTATAGACGCGGTTCTGTTCCTGGAAATCGGCCAGGTGGTTTTCGGCGGCGACCGAATCGAAGAAGGCGGCGCCGCGCACATAGATAGAGTAGTTCCGCCACTTCAGCGACAGTTCGGCCTTGGCGTTGCTGATCTGGCTGATCAGGTCGTATTTGTCGAAGTTCAGGTTGCCGTCGTCGTTGCCGGCGGAAATCAGGCCGCCGCCGTAATAATAGCCGTAGTTGCGCGGGTCGCGGTCGGCCATGCGCACCTGGGCGCCGGTCGACAGCGACATGATGACCGAACCCGTTACCTCCTCACCGATCTCGAAGTCGTAGGCGAGGGCGGTGGCCGAGACGCCGAGCGCGCAGGCCGCCGTCAGGAGGGCGGCGGACCGCCCTCCGAACTTGAACTTCCTCATGGTGTCCCCCCGTTCGTGTGCGCTCAGCGCGTCCCCAGGCGGCGGATGGCATCCGGCGTGAACATCGAGGGATCGACATCCTTGACGTTCCAGTCGAGCATCTTCTCTTCGCCCTTGAGGCCGAACACGACATAGCGGCCGGACTGCAGATCGTAGGTGACCTCGGTCACCGAGGAGCAGAGCGGAATGTCGTAATAGTTGACCAGCGGACCTTCCTGGTTACGCCAGAGCTGGCCGCGGCCGTCGTAGAGGTCGGCGGCGACCAGGTTCCAGCTGTCCTCGTCGAGGTAGAAGGTGCGGCGGCCGTAGACGTGGCGCATGCCGTCCTTCAGCTTGGCGTCGACGACCCAGACCCGGTGCAACTCATAGCGTTGCAGGTCGGGATTGAGGTGGCTGGCGGTCAGCAGCTCCTTGTAGGAATGCTTGTCCGACATCAGATCATAGGCGTTGTAGCCGATGTATTTTTCGGCCGTCGGCTTCAGCTCGAAGGTGTAGCGGTCGGTCGCCCCGTTGTACATGTCGAACTGGTCGGTGGTGGCGAGACCGTCCGAGTTGATCAGCGGGTTGTCATAGGCGAGCTCGGGCGCGCGCAGCACGCGCCTGGTGCCCGGGTTGTACTGCCAGGCCTGGCGCGGCAGTTCCTTGGCGTTGATGGTGTCCAGCACCAGGATGATCGAGCCGGCGAGCCTGGTTGGCGCAGTCGTGATGTTCAGGTAGGAAATCGCGATATTGTTGAGCTGCTTGATATCCGAAACGTCGCCGATCTGGGAAAGGCCGGGACCCGAATAGTGGATGATGCCCTCGTCCTGCGTCTTGTAGAGCAGGAAGCTGCCGTCGCGGTTGACCGCGGCGCCGCCGAAATAGCGCCGGAACTTGAAGCCGCGGTAGCGCAGCCGGTGGTTCCAGATCGCCTCGACGCCGGACTTCGGAATCGGGAAGGGCACACCCAGGATGGCGTCGTTCAGGCCGTTCTGGTCGTCGGTCATGGTCGCGGTGGCGGCGTTCTTCTTGGTCGCCTCGTAGACCCGTTCCGGCAGGGCGCAGGATCGCCGGGTCTGGTAGACGTTCATCTTGTAGCTCGGATAGAGCTTCAGCATGGCGATCTGGCCGGCCGTCAGCTTGGCCGCATATTGATCGACGTTCTTGCCCGTGATGGTGAATTTGATCTGGTCGGAGGGGAAGGGGCTCGGCGGGTGC
This sequence comes from Zavarzinia sp., assembly GCF_041650655.1. Classification (GTDB taxonomy): domain Bacteria; phylum Pseudomonadota; class Alphaproteobacteria; order Zavarziniales; family Zavarziniaceae; genus Zavarzinia. The sequence goes on along the minus strand of NZ_JBAZKR010000048.1, from coordinate 3,712 downwards.
ATGCCCGGCGTATAGCCTGCGGGGGGCGAGGTGACGCCGCCGTCATAGGCCGGGATGGAACCGTCGGCATTCCCTGCCTTGATCGCCCCGGTCATGGTCAGGTCCCTGCCCAGACGGTCCGCCTCCGCCTGGGGCACCTTTGCCTGCGCGAGGCCTACGCCCGCCGCTGCGATGACCAACCCTGCCGCAAATGCCGTGATCCCCTTCATTCCCGCTCCCTCTCCCTCGCTCTTTGATTGTTGTAATTGTATTGGTTCTACCGATGGTCGATGGAGCATGGCGCCGCGGCGGGCCACGACATGGCCGGGCTGCCGTTTCGCATCGGGATCCGCTCCCGCTCCGTCGCTATCGGGGTGACCTCACGGTTCCGCGCGTTTGCCGCGTCGGCCGGCCGGTCGTTCTCTCCTCCGCCTTCTTTTTTGAATGGATAACAGCGAAGACCGGCTGCCATCTTTCATAGGGCTGAACCGAGTTTTTCATATTTCTGGCGAGCGGCCTTTCTTTCCCGTATCTTGCGGTACTGCGGCGGCGCAAAGACTGCCCGGGGACATTGGGGGGAAGGGCATGCTGGACGTTTTTCGCCAGGATTTTGCCTATACGCGGGAACTGATCGGCATCGACCCTGAATCGAGTTACGAGATCGCCGGCGACAGGCCGATGAAGATCGGCCACTGGCGCCGGCATGTCGGCATCTTGGATATGCAGCCGCTGCGCCATCCGACTGTGGTGGTGCTGCTGGGGGGCAAGGCGGGCGCGCGCTACCGCGAGGGCGACCGCTGGTCGGAGCGCGACGCGGCCCCGGGTTCGACCCAGTTCATCCCGGCCGACCAGCGCATCGTCTGGCGGATCGACGGCGAGCTCGACATGCTCACCGTCCAGTTCGTGCCCAAGGCGAATGTGCTGTCCCCCGGTGCCGGGGAGGCGCTGATGGCGGACCTGCGTTTCGCGGTGCCGGACCCGCTCTCGCTCGGCCTCGGCCTCGCCATCATCGACGAGCTGGAAGGGGGCGCAGATCAGGTCGCCGAAAGGCATGTCGAGACGCTGATCGAAGCCCTGTGCAGCCATCTCGAAGCGAAGGCGCTGCGCCGCGCACCGTTACAGCAGCCGTCGAACGGCCAGCAGTCGCTGCGCCGCTCCACCCTTTTCGAATTCGTCGACCAGAACCTGGACCGCACGATCGAGATCGACGAGATCGCCCGCCTTTTCGCGGTCAGCCCGTCCTATGTCTTCCGCTTCTTCCGCAGCGAATTCGGCATGACGCCCCATGCCTATATCACCAGCCGGCGGATCAAGCGGGCCTGCGAACTGCTGCAGACGACGCGGACCCAGCTCGCCGAATTGGCCGACCAGGTCGGCTTCGCCAGCCAGAGCCATTTCTCGATCGTCTTCAAGCGCCATCTGGGCGAAACGCCCCAGCGCTACCGCCAGCGGGTGATGAGTCAGGACGGCCGGCGCGCCGCCGCGAAACCGTAGAGCCTGGCCTCGATCCCGGCGACGCAGTCGGTCATGGCGGCGAGCAGGGGGGCGGCATCGTCGCTCCCGCTCGCTTCCCCGCCGGTACGGGAGAGCGAGATGGCGGCGATCACCCGTCCCGTACCGTCATGCACCGGCACCGCCAGGCAACGCACGTTCTCGGCCATTTCGGCATCGTCCACGGCATGGCCCTGGCGCGCCACCGCGGCCAGTTCGGCACGCAGTGCCGCCGGGTCGGTCAGCGTCGTCGGCGTCAGGGGCACGAAGGGGCCGGCGGCCAGATAGCGCTCGCGCAACGGTGCGTCGAGCCCGGCCAGCAGGACCTTGCCGATTCCCGTGCAATAGGCTTCGAGCTGCATCATCTCGCGCGTGAAGACGGGTGGCCCGCCGCCCTGTTCCTTCACCAGATAGGTCACCATGTCGGCCTCAAGGATGCCGAGATGGGCGGTGCGCTTCTCCGCCCGGGCGAGGCGGCGGAGCAGGGGGCGGGAGGCCTGGATCAGGGCGCTGCGGCGGTCCGGCACCGCCTCGACCAGGGCCATGCCGGCGACATAATGGCCGCGCGCGCCGCGCATCAAGAGGCCCTGGCGGACGAAGGCTGCGACCATCCGGTGCGCGGTCGAGAGCGGCAGGTCGAGGCGCGCGGCCAGGACGGCCAGGGAGCTGCGTCCGCGGTCCTTCAGGACCAGCGCGAAGAGGGCGAGGGCACGGTCGACGGCCTGGGAGCCGTTCTCGGGGGTAGAATCCATCTTCTCATAATATGAGCAGACGGGCGGCGCGTAAATTGCCCATCGCCGCGCTCCTGCCTAATCATCCCTTCGTCGCCGCGGCCCGCCGGGTCGGGCACGACGTTCGGGAGGAAACAGATGAGCGAGAAGATCAAGGTCGCGATCATCGGCTCGGGCAATATCGGCACCGACCTGATGATCAAGATCATGCGTTATTCCAAAGTCCTCGAGATGGGTGCCTTCGTCGGCATCGATCCCGAATCCGACGGCCTGAAGCGGGCCGAGCGGATGGGTGTCGCGATCACCCACGAGGGCATCGACGGCTTGCAGAAGCTGCCGGTATGGCCCGAGATCGGCATCGTCTTCGACGCCACTTCGGCCGGCGCGCACAAGCGTCACAACGACATCTGCAAGGCCGCGGGCAAGGTCATGGTCGACCTGACGCCGGCCGCCATCGGCCCCTATGTCATCCCGGTGGTGAACGGCGACGTCCACCTCGACGCGCAGAACGTGAACATGGTCACCTGCGGCGGCCAGGCCACGATCCCGATCGTCGCCGCCGTCTCTTCGGTCGCCAAGGTGCATTACGCCGAGATCGTCGCCTCGATCTCGTCGAAGTCGGCCGGCCCCGGCACGCGCGCCAATATCGACGAATTCACCGAGACGACGCGCCACGGCATCGAGCAGGTGGGCGGCGCCGCCCGCGGCCGCGCCATCATCATCCTGAACCCGGCCGAGCCGCCGATGATCATGCGCGACACGGTCTTCACCCTGTCGTCCGGCGCCGACGAGGCGACCATCACCAAGGCGGTGAAGGAACAGATCGAGCGGGTGCAGGCCTATGTCCCCGGCTATCGCCTGAAGCAGGAATTGCAGTTCGAGCATTTCGGCTCGAACAACCCGGTGCATATCCCCGGTCACGGCACCTTCGAGGGCATCAAGACCTCGGTCTTCCTCGAGGTCGAGGGCGCGGCGCATTACCTGCCCGCCTATGCCGGCAATCTCGACATCATGACCTCGGCCGGGATGCGCACCGCCGAGAAGATCGCCACCCGCAAGATGCTGAAGGAAGTCGCGTGATGGCTACGCTCGACCCCACCAAGACCAAGCTCTACATCCAGGACGTCACCCTGCGCGACGGGATGCATGCCATTCGTCACCAGTATGGCCTGTCCCATGTCCAGGCGATCGCCAAGGCCCTGGACGAAGCCGGCGTCGACGCCATCGAGATCGCCCATGGCGACGGCTTGAACGGCGGCACCTTCAACTACGGCTTCGGCCGCCACACCGACTGGGAGTGGATCGAGGCGGTCGCCGACGTCGTGAAGAAGGCGACGCTGACCACCCTGCTGCTGCCCGGCATCGGCACCGTGGAAGAACTGAAGCACGCCTATTCGCTGGGCGTCCGCTCGGTCCGCATCGCCACCCACTGCACCGAGGCGGACGTCTCGAAGCAGCACATCGAGGCGGCGCGTAACCTCGGCATGGACACCATCGGCTTCCTGATGATG
>NZ_JBAZKR010000047.1:0-33649 GCF_041650655.1 Zavarzinia sp. | reverse complement strand
TGTCGACGGGCATCGGCTTCCTCGACCACATGCTGGAACAGCTCTCCCGGCATTCGCTGATCGACCTCGAAGTGACGGCGAAGGGCGACACCCACATCGATTTCCACCACACCACGGAAGACACGGGGATCGCCATCGGCGAAGCCTTCTCGAAGGCTTTGGGCGACCGCATCGGCATCCGCCGCTATGGCGACGCCCTGATCCCGATGGACGAGACCCTGACCCGGGTGGCGCTCGACTGTTCGAACCGGCCCTATCTGATCTGGAAGGTCGCCTTCAGCCGCGACAAGCTGGGCGAGATGGACACCGAACTGTTCAAGGAATGGTTCCAGGCCTTCGCCCAGGCCGGCGGCGTCACCCTCCACGTCGAGAATCTCTACGGCGAGAACAACCACCACATCGTCGAGAGCAGTTACAAGGCGCTCGCCCGCGCCCTGCGTGCGGCTGTCGAGATCGACCCCCGCGCCGCCTCCGCCGTGCCCTCGACCAAGGGCGTGCTGGGCGGCACCCTGTAATGCGGCCGGTCGCCTATACGGTGCACGGTCCGGCGCCGAAGCTGACCCTGGTGGCGGAGCGTTTCTCGTTTCCTGCCTTCCTGCTCGGCTCGCTCTGGCTGCTGGTGCAGCGGGCCTGGATCGAACTGGCCCTCTATGTCGTGGTCGTCGTTGCCGGTTTCGCCGCCGGCATTTTCCTCTGGCCGGGCCATCCGGTCGGCCTGCTGACAGCCGTTGCGGTCCATCTGCTCACCGGCTTCGAAGCGGGCGAGATCCGGCGCCGGTCGCTGGCCCGCCGCGACCGCCGCGCGATCGGCGTCGTCGTCGGCGAGAACCGCGAGGATGCGCTCGACCGGCTGGTCTTGAAGGTGCGTTCATGAGTGCTGTGAAACCCCTGGTGGCCATCGTCGATTACGGCGCCGGCAACCTCCGCTCCTGCGCCAAGGGCTTCGAGCGCATGGCGGCCGAGGAAGGCCTCGACCCCCGCCGCATCGTGGTGACCGACCAGGCCGAGGTGGTGGCGCAGGCGGAGCGCATCGTGCTGCCCGGCGACGGCGCCTTCGCCGACTGCAAGCGCTCGATCGCCGCTCTGCCCGGCCTGCTCGATGTGCTCGACGAGCAGGTGGTGAAGGGCGGCAAGCCCTTCTTCGGCATCTGCATCGGCATGCAGCTCCTGGCCGACGAAGGGCTGGAGCACGGCCATCACGCCGGCTTCGGCTGGATCTCCGGGGTGGTCGACCGCTTGCAGCCCTCCGACCCCGCCCTGAAGATCCCCCACATGGGCTGGAACAACCTGGACGTCCACCACCACCATCCGGTGCTGGGCCACGCCCGCTCGGGCGTCCATGCCTATTTCGTCCATTCCTATGCGCTCGAAGTGGCGCGCGAGCACGACCTGGTGGCGACCGCCGATTACGGCGGCCCGGTCACCGCCATCGTCGCCCGCGACAATATCTTCGGCACCCAGTTCCACCCGGAGAAGAGCCAGGCCTTCGGCCTCTCGCTCCTCGCCGGCTTCCTCAGGTGGCGGCCGTGATCCTCTATCCCGCGATCGATTTGAAGGGCGGCCAATGCGTCCGCCTGGCCCAGGGCGACATGGCCAGGGCGACCGTCTACAACCCGGACCCGGGCGCCCAGGCAGCCGCCTTCAAGGCCCAGGGCTTCGAATGGCTCCATGTCGTCGACCTCGACGGCGCCTTCGCCGGTTCGTCGGTCAATGCCCGGGCGGTGGAGGCGATCCTGGCCGCGACCGACCGGCCGGTGCAGCTCGGCGGCGGCATCCGCAGCCTGGAGGCGATCGCCAATTGGCTCGCCCGCGGCCTCGCCCGGGTGATCCTCGGCACCGTCGCCCTGCGCGATCCCGCCCTGGTGATCGAAGCCTGCAAGCTGTTCCCCGGTAAGGTCGCGGTCGGCATCGATGCGCGCGACGGCAAGGTCGCGGTCGAAGGCTGGGCCGAAACCTCTGAGATCACGGCGATCGACCTCGCCAGGCGTTTCGAGGATGCCGGCGTCGCCGCCATCATCTTCACCGATATCGCCCGCGACGGCCTGCTCACCGGCGTCAATGTCGCCGCCACGGCGGCCCTCGCCGATGCGGTGAAGATCCCGGTGATCGCCTCGGGCGGTCTCGCCTCGCTCGCCGATATCGAAGCCCTGATGGCGGTGCCCGGTACGCCGATCGCCGGTGCCATCTCGGGCCGCGCGCTCTACGACGGCAGGCTCGACCCCGCCGCCGCCCTGGCGCTGACCCGGAGGGCCGCGTGATGCTGAAGGCCCGTATCATCCCCTGCCTCGATGTCCACGGCGGCCGTGTCGTCAAGGGTGTCAATTTCGTCGATCTCCGCGATGCCGGCGATCCGGTCGAACAGGCCCGGATCTATGACGCCGCCGGCGCCGACGAGCTGACCTTCCTCGACATCACGGCCTCGAGCGACGACCGCGCCATCATGCTGGACGTGGTGCGTCACACCGCGGAACAGGTCTTCATGCCGCTCACGGTGGGCGGCGGCGTCCGCACGCTCGACGACGTGCGCGCCCTGCTGCTCGCCGGTGCCGACAAGGTCTCGATCAATTCGGCCGCGGTGGCGCGGCCCGATTTCGTGCGCGAGGCGGCGGAAAAGGTCGGCAGCCAGTCGATCGTGGTCGCCATCGACGCCAAGCAGGACGGCCCCGGCAAGTGGCAGGTCTATACCCACGGTGGGCGCCGGCCCACCGGCCTCGACGCGGTCGACTGGGCGCGCCGCATGGTCGAACTGGGGGCGGGCGAAATCCTGCTCACCTCGATGGACCGCGACGGCACCAAGGCGGGCTTCGACCTCGGCCTGACCCGCACCGTCTCCGATGCGGTGACCGTGCCGGTGATCGCCTCGGGCGGCGTCGGCACCCTCGACCATCTGGCGGACGGCATCATCGAAGGCCATGCCTCGGCCGTGCTCGCCGCCTCGATCTTCCACTTCGGCACCTTCACGATCCACGAGGCCAAGGAACACATGGCCGCGCGCGGCGTGCCGATGCGGCTCTGAGGAAAGGGATCATGGCCGACGCCGCCATCCTCGACCGGGTCTACCGGGTCATTCTGTCGCGTAAGGGCGCGGACACGGCCAACAGCCATGTCGCCCGCCTGTTCGCCAAGGGCCGCGCCAAGATCGCCCAGAAGGTGGGCGAGGAAGGCGTCGAAGCCGCCCTCGCCGGGCTCGCCGGCACCGAGGGCGAGCTGGTCGGCGAAGCAGCCGACCTGATCTTCCACCTCTTCATCCTGCTGGCCGAACGGGGCATCGAACCGGAGGCGGTCTGGGCCGAACTCGAAGCCCGCGAAGGCCGTTCCGGCGTCGAGGAAAAGGCCAGCCGCCCGAAGGACTGAGAGCCATGGCCTACGATCCGAGCAATATCTTCGCCCGCATCCTGCGCGGCGAGATCCCCTGCCAGAAGGTCCACGAGACCGAACACACCCTGGCCTTCCACGACATCCGGCCGCAGGCCCCGGTCCATGTCCTGGTCATCCCCAAGGGCGCTTACGTCTCCTGGGACGATTTCTCGGCCAAGGCGAGCGATGCGGAAATCGCCGCCTTCGTCCGCGCCGTCGGCGACGTCGCCCGCCTGGTCGGGGTGGATGCTTCGGGTTATCGCCTGTTCGCCAACCACGGCGAGCACAGCCACCAGGAAGTCCCCCACCTCCACGTCCACATCACCGGCGGCCGGCCGCTGGGGCCGCTGCTGACGCGGCCATGAGCGATCGTCCCGGTCGCGGCATTGGGACGTTTCGGGGATCTCATGCGGGTATCGCCCCGGGAAGTCAGGCCAGAGCGACCAACACTTTGAGGATTGCCGCACCGATTTCGACGATTTCGTTGACCTTGGCCGTGGTGTCCGCGGCGGTCTTCAGTCGGGCGACGGCGGTTTTCAGGTCGGCCGTCGCAATGCTGACGGCCTGCAGGGCCGCGGCCGCCTGGGGGTCGTTGAGCAGTTCGCGGACATATTGTTGTTGCAGTCCCGTCAGCTTGCGGTCGAGTTTTGCCAGATCCAGCTTCAGGCGGTACCGCACGTCCGGGCTGCCTGCGGCGTCCCGCCAGCGTTGTTTGACCTCGTCGTAAGCTTGCCGATTCTCCGAGATGGCCTCTTGGGTCAGGGATTTCACTGTGCTGATGTTCGGCGGCACGTTCTTTCCCTCCGGTTGATCCTCGGCCATGGCTGCCTTCCTATGTCTTGTTGGCCGCTTCGATGGCATCCCGGAAAGCCGAGACTTTCTCGGCGAGGTTCGCCAAGGCGGCGGTCACGGACGCCAGATCCGCATTCTTGTTGTCGAGCGCAGTCGCCAGCGCGTGGTGGGCGTCGACCAGGGCTTGGGTCAGATCGGCCGGCTTCACCGCGCGCAAGGCATTGATTTCGGCGACGGCTTCGGAGAGTGCCGAATAGCGCGCGTCGTAGAGTTCGACGTTCAGCCGTTTCACGACATCCGGGCCAAACGACCTGTTTTCGATTTCGTCGAGATAGGTCGACGTCGAGCGGAGCCGGCTGTCGATCAGCACTTTAATACCCTCTTCCGCCACATGGGCGAGAATGGGCAGCCTAGGGTCCACGGCGGTGACGGCCTGGCGCAGGGCGGCAAGTCTCTCTCGGTCGAGAGCAGCCTGCAGCAGCTTACCGAGAAGGCCGCCGGCGGTGCCGACCATGCCGCTTGTATCGGCAGCGCCGGGGACGAACTGATCAGCCGTCTTCAGGACCTTGCCGACGCTCTCCCACAATGATTTCTGGCGTGCAGCGAGGGCTTCTGAATCGGCCGCATCGGTGATCGCGACCAGTTGCGCCGCATAGGCTGCAAGTGCCCCCAACACCTTCTTGGTGGCGTCCGGCCCGCTGTCCTGATAGGGCGACGTGGCTGGATAGGTGTCGGCATCTTTGGCCGACAGTGTGACGATCTGGCAAGGCGGTCCACTTGCCGAAACTTCCTGGCACCCCCCGACGGTCTCCAGGGGCAGCAAATTGACCGCGAAATGCTGGCGGCGCTCCCTGTCGTAGTCGGCGCCATATTGTTTCACGCTGTCGTCGTAGGTCGACGCTAGGCGCGAAACCTGTTGTTGAAAGCCGCCGACCTCGTCCTTGTAGACGTAGGGCGAGCAGCCCGCCGTCCCAAGGCAGAACGTGGCGAAAACAATCCTGAATTTCCCCACCACCGGCGCCATCCCCCAAATTCATTGTTCGAACAGCCAGTGAACAATTTCAGGTTATAATGCCGGGGCCGAATGCGCAACTACCGGTATCGATCGCCTCAGTACCGTCCGACCACGAAATCGGCCAGGTTGACCTGGGGGCGGGGCCCATAGTGACTCAGCACTTCGGCGGCGCAGAGCGAGCCGAGGCGGGCGGAGCGGGCGAGGCCCAGGTCGTGGGTCAGGCCGAACAGGAAGCCGGCGGCATAGAGATCGCCGGCGCCGGTCGAGTCGATCACCTTCTCCGGCACCGCGGCGTCGATCACATGGACTTCGTCGCCGCCCAGGATGACCGAGCCCTTCTCGCTCCGCGTCAGGGCCGCGGTGATGCCGAGCGCCCTTGTCGCCTGGAGCGCGGTGTCGAAATCGCCGGTCTCGAACAGGGCGGAGATTTCGCCCTCGTTGGCGAACAGGATGTCGACCCCGCCGGCCGAGACGAGGTCCAGGAATTCGGCGCGCCAGCGGTGCACGCAGAAGGCGTCGGAGAGCGAGAGCGCGACCCGGCGGCCGGCCTCGTGGGCGCAGGTGATGGCCTTGCGGAAGGCCGCCTTGCCGTTCTCCGGATCCCATAGATAGCCTTCGAGATAGGTGATCTCGGCCGAGGCGACCAGGCCCGGGTCGACGTCGTCCGGCCCGAGGCCGACGCAGGCGCCGAGATAGGTCGCCATGGTGCGCTGGGCATCCGGCGTCACCATGACGAGGCAGCGCGCGGTGCCCGGCCCCTCGCTCGCGGCGGCGCTCTCGAAGGAGACGCCGACGGCGCGGATGTCATGGGCGAAGACCTTGCCGAGGGCGTCGTCCCTGACCCGGCCGACGAAGGCGGCGGCGCCACCCAGCCCGGCGATCCCCGCCAGCGTATTGGCGGCCGAACCGCCCGAAGCCTCGACCCCCGCCGCCATGCGGCCGTAGAGAGCCTCTGCCGCCGCGGCGTCGATCAGGGTCATCGATCCCTTGACCAGGCCCTCGCGGTCGAGGAAGGCATCGTCCGCCGGGGACAGCACGTCCACGATGGCATTGCCGATGCCGAGAACGTCGAAACGCGAAGCTGTCATCATCGCCCCTTTCTCTTTCGCTGGCGCAGTATAAGGATGTCGCCCTGTGCGTCCAGATTTGACGGCCTGCGGGAGGGCCTGCGCGGAATGTCGCTCGTCGCGATCTATCTGAAGGGCCTCGAGGATGCCCTGTCGCCGCCGCTTCGCGCCATTCTCTGGCGCGTGCTGGGGCTCGGCCTGGTGCTCTCGGCGCTGCTCGTCTGGGGCGCCTATGCCGGGCTCGGCTATGCCCCCTCGACCGGCTGGGGCTGGCTCGACGAGGCGATCCGCATCGCCGGCGGCGTCCTCATGGCGATCGGCCTCGCCTTCGTCTTTCCCCTGGTCATGACCACCCTCCAATCGCTCTTCCTCGACGAGGCGGCGGCCAAGGTCACGCGGCGCGATTACCCGGGCGAATCACCCGGCCGCGACGTCGGCATGGTCGACGGCACGGTCGCCGGCCTGCGCTTCCTGGTCATCGCGATTGCCCTCAATCTGGCGGCTTTACCCCTGCAGATCGTGGGTCTCTTCGTGCCCCTCCTCAATCTGTTGGTCTTCCTGATTCTGAACGGCTATCTTGTCGGGCGCGAGTATTTCGAGCAGGTGGCGATGCGCCACGCCCCGGTGAAGGCGGCGTCGGCGCTGCGCCGGGCCAATCGGATGGTCGTTTTCGGTGCCGGTCTGCTGGGGACCGCGCTGATGGTGGTGCCGATCGTCAACCTGATCGCGCCACTGGTGACGGTCGCGGCGATGGTGCATCTGGAACGCCGGTTGCGCCTCGCCCGGACGCCACGCTAGGGGGATCGAGGGCGCGAGCGCCCACATGGGGACCGGCCCGGCTGATGCCGGCAGCCATAGACGGTTCTGGCAGCCGCCAGAGAGAGGATGACGGAGAGATCCATGTTCGGAAAGCGCAGCGGGCCCCCGGAGACACCGCCGAGCCCCCAGCCCCAGCTTCAACCCAAGCCGGCCCAGACGAGTTTCGCGCCGCCGGCCGCCCGTCCCGCCGTTCCCACTCACGCTCAACAAGGCACGCCCGCAATGGCCGACAATGACTCGACGAGCTTCCGTCCCGAAATCGCCCGCCCCAGTCGCGAACTGCCGGGCATGACCCGGCCGCTCGCGCCGGCCACTCCCTCGGCCCCGCCGCCGTCGTCCGACGACAAGAAGCTGATCGTCGGCCGCAACATCGTCCTGTCGGGACAGATCACCGCCTGCGACAAGCTCGTGGTGGAAGGCCGGGTCGACGCCACCCTGACCGAGAGCCGGGTGATCGAGATCACCCAGACCGGCGTCTTCAAGGGCTCGGCCGAGATCGACGAAGCGCTGATCGGCGGCACCTTCGAGGGCAAGCTGATCTGCCGCGGCCGTCTGCTCATCCGCGCCGCCGGCCGGGTGAAGGGCGAGATCCGCTATGGCCAGCTCGAGATCGAATGCGGTGGCGAGCTGATCGGCGACATCAACACCGTCCAGGGCAAGCCCACGGCGCCGATCGAGGCGCCCAAGCCGGCCGATCCGCTCCAGGTCGCTGGCACGGCGCCGGTGGTCTTCCCCACCTCGCACAGCGAAGGCTCGCTCGTCTGAGCGGAGTCGAACCGCGGGCGTCATGACATTGGCAGCTCGCAGCAGGGCGGCATCCTTGGGTGCCGCCCTTCTCATGCTGGCCGCCTGTGCCGACACCGGCCAGACGGCGCGGCCGGTCGCCAGCCTGCCACCGGGCGGCCTGCTCGGTCAGGCCGGTACCGCCCTCACGCCCTATCTGGGCGAACCCTCCCTGAAGCGGAGCGAGCCGCCGGCCGAGATTTGGCAATATGCCACGCCGGACTGCCTGCTCTTCCTTTTCCTCTACCGCGAATCTCAGGGCATGACGGTGAAACACCTCGATGCCCGCGACCGCCAGCGCAAGCCGGTCGACGTCGACACCTGCGCCCGCAAGGTCGCCACCGCCGCGGCCAGGCCGGGAAGCTGAGCGCAGCTCAGGCCGGGGTCTTGTCCTTGGCCGCGCAGAGATCGGCGACGATGCAGGACGGACAATCGGGCTTGCGCGCCTTGCAGACATAGCGCCCGTGCAGGATCAGCCAATGATGGGCGTGGCGGCGGAATTCCGCCGGCACCACCTTTTCGAGCTTGGCCTCGACTTCTTCCACGGTCTTGCCGGGAGCGAGGCCGGTCCGGTTCGAGACCCGGAAGACATGGGTGTCGACCGCGATCGTCGGCTCGCCGAAGGCGATGTTCAGCACCACGTTGGCGGTCTTGCGGCCGACCCCGGGCAAGGCTTCGAGGGCGACCCGGTCGTGCGGCACCTGGCCGCCGTGCCGCGCGATCAACAGGCGCGACAGCTCGATCACATTTTTCGCCTTGGTGCGATAGAGGCCGATCGTCTTGATCGCCTCGGTCAGCCCGTCGAGGCCGAGATCGAGCATCTGTTGCGGCGTCTCGACCGTGGCGAAGAGCGGCCGGGTCGCCTTGTTGACGCCGGCATCGGTCGCCTGGGCCGAAAGCACGACGGCGACCAGGAGCTGATAGGCGTTCTGGTGTTCGAGTTCGCCCTGGGGCTCGGGCCGCTGGGCCCGGAGGCGGGTGAAGAAGCTGACGACATCGGCCTTGCGCATGGTGGCGAAACCTTAAGGCCGGCCCCGGCGCTTGGGAAGCCCGGCGGCATTTCGCGATTTGGAACGATTGAATTCGGCAGTGCCCCTGCCCTACCATCGGCAGACACCGACAGGAGCGGCGAATGGCCGAGGATCTGCCCGACAGGCTGTGGTTCGACGCGGTATTGAGCCCGCACCGCTCGCTCGGCCCGCGCGGCTTCACCATCCTCATGCTCACGATCGCCGCGGTCAGCTTCGCTTCCGGCGTGCTTTTCCTGATGATCGGGGCCTGGCCGGTGTTCGGTTTCTTCGGCCTCGACGCCCTGCTGATCTGGTTCGCCTTCAGGGCCAACTACCGGGCCGCCCGGGCCTTCGAGCGGGTGCGCCTGACCGACCGCGACCTGATCGTGGAGCGGGTCAATGCCAAGGGCCACGCCCGCCATTTCCGCTTCGAGCCGAGCTGGGCGCGCATCGATGTCGAGATCCGCGCCGAGGACGACAACGAACTGGCGATCGCCAGCCACGGCCGGCGCTTCATCTTCGCCCGCTGCCTGACCCCCGGCGAACGCCTCGACCTCGCGGAGGCGCTGCGCCGCGCCCTGGCCGAGCGCCGCGCGAATCTGGTATTGGCGGCGGGCTAGATCAGAAGCCCTGGCCGCCGAAACTGTCCGGCGCCGGGCGGATCACCCGAGGCCCGCCGGCCGAGACTTCGAGGATGGCCAGCCCGTGCTGGGGCGTGCCGTCGGCCCGGAAGCGGAACAGCCCGTCGACCCCCGAAAACCCGTCCGAACCCTGGAGCACGGCCGGGGCACTGGCGAAGCCGGCGCGCTGGCGGGCCAGCAGGACGGCCAGCGTCATGGCGTCATAGGCCTGTGCTGCGATGCGCGGCGGGCGGTGGCCGTAAGTCGACTGGAAATGGCCGGCGAAGCGCTCGAAACGCTCCGGCGACGGCCCGGCGTACCAGCCGCCCAGGCTCATCGGGTCGCTGCCCAGGCTGGAGCCCGACCATTGGTCGGTGCCGAGCAGGCGCACCCGATGCGGATCGAAGCCGATGCCGGCGATGGTCGAGAGCACCTGCTGCAGGGCCGAGCCGCCCTCCGGCACGAAGAGCGCGTCGACCGGCGGCCTGCCGTCCGGCCCCGGGGTGAGCAGGGCGCGCAGGCTGTCGGTCGGCTGCAAGCTGCCGGACTTGTAGCGCTCGACACCGACCACGGTGCCGCCGTTGGCACCGACCGCCACTTCGAAGGCCGAGCCCACCAATTCGCCATAGGCGCCGACCGGGATCAGGGCGCCGAAGCGGGAAAGCCCGGTCGAGGCGGCATAGCCGATCACCGCCGTCGCCTGCTCGTCGGGCATGAAGCCGAGGAGATAGACGCCGCTGCCGGCGGCGCTGCGGTCGGTCGAAAAGCCGAGCAGGGGAACGCCGCGCTTGCGCGCCTCGATCGCCGCGGCCTTCACCGAGGTGGCGCCCAGCGGCCCGATGACGACACCGGCGCCGCCGCCGATGACATTCTGCACGGCGCCCGAGGCGGTCGCGGCCGAACCGCCGGCATCGGCGGGCAGCAGTTCGATATTGGTCGCATTGAGATCGAACAGCGCCAGTTCGGCCGCGTCCTCCAACGCCTTGCCGACTTCCCCGGCCTGGCCGGTCTGGGGCAGGATCAAGCCGATGCGCGGCGCCGCCGGTTGCGGCGGCGGGGTCGGGATTACGGCTGACGGCGGGGGCGCATTGTGGCTAGTGTCGCCGGAAGTCGAACCACAGGCGGCCAGGACCAGGCCGGCGAGGGCGTAGAGGAATGAACGACGACGAGGCCGAAAGGCCGCCTTATCCGCCTTTGCCAGAGGATGCACCGGATCATACTCCTGGGCACGAGACATCAGGCGGCCAAGTTAGCGGGGTGGGGCGGGCAAGTAAACCAGGCCCCGGCCTGCATCTGGTGGCGACCCCGATCGGCAATGCCCGGGACATCACGCTGCGCGCGCTCGACGTGCTGCGCGCGGCCGATGTCATCCTGTGCGAAGACACGCGGATGACCGGGCGCCTGATGCAGATCTACGGGCTGCACAAGCATCTGCTGCCCTATCACGACCACAATGCGGCGCGCGTCCGGCCCGAAGTGCTGGCCCGCCTGGCCAAGGGCGAGGTCATCGCCCTGGTCTCCGACGCCGGCACCCCCCTGGTCTCCGACCCCGGCTACAAGCTGGTGGTCGAGGCGGTCGCGGCGGGTTTCCCGGTCACCACCCTGCCCGGCGCCTCCTCCGTCCTGGCGGCGCTCACCCTGGCGGCGCTGCCGACCGACCGCTTCCTCTTTGCCGGCTTCCTGCCGCCCAAGTCGGCCGCCCGCCGCGCCGCGCTGGAAGAACTGCGCGGTATCGCGGCGACTCTGGTCTTCCTCGAGTCGGCGCAGCGCCTGCCCGAGATGCTGGCCGATGCCGCCGCCGTGCTGGGCGAGCGGGCAGCCGCGGTCGCCCGCGAGCTGACCAAAATGTTCGAGGAAGTGCGGCGCGAGCGCTTGGCCGTCCTCGCCAGCCATTACGCCGAAGCGGGGCCGCCCAAGGGCGAGGTCGTGGTGGTGATCGGCCCGCCGGACGAAGCGGCGGCGCCCGACGAGGCGGCAGTCGATGCCGCCCTCCTGGCCGAACTCGCCCATGCCGGCCCTTCGGCCGCGGCGGCCAAGGTGGCGGCCGCCTTCGGTCTCGCCAAGCGCGACGTCTACGCCCGCGCCATGGCCCTGAAGGCCCGGGAATGAGCCTGGCGGCGAAGCGCCGGGCCGAACGCGCCGGCCGCCTGGCCGAACTCGCCGCGGTGCTTCATCTCCGCTTGCGTGGCTGGCGCGTGCTGGCGCGCAACTGGCGCTGCAAGGCCGGCGAGATCGACCTGGTGGCGCGCCGCCGCCACACCCTCGCCTTCATCGAGGTCAAGCATCGGGCCGCATTCGGGGCTGCGGGGGAGGCGATTCGCCGGCGCCAGCAGGCCCGGATCGCCCGCGCGGCCGAGCTGTTTCTCGCCGCGCGGCCAGACCTCGGCGGGCTCGCGGTGACATTCGACGCCATCCTGGTGGTGCCCTGGCGCCTGCCCTCTCATATAAGGGATGCGTGGCGAATCGATTGAGGCGCCACCGCCTGCCAAGAACGACCGATGGAGCGACGATGAAGCGTGTACCGGCCGCGGCCCTGCTCACCCTCGGGATCACCCTGCCCGCCCTCGGCGGCTGCGTCGTCGCGGCCGTCGGCGCCGTCGGCACCGCCGGCTATGTCGCGGCCCAGAACCGCGCCCCCGGCCAAGTCGCCGACGACGCCGGCATCCGCCTCGACATCAACGACAAGCTGCTGAAGCGCTCGACCACGCTGTTCAGCGACGTCAGCGTCGAAGTGGTGCGCGGCCGCGTGCTGCTGGTCGGCACCGTCGCCTCCTCCGCCGACAAGGCGGAAGCCGAGAGCATCGCCCGCGGCTGCGAGGGCGTGAAGGAGATCGACAACCAGATCCAGGTGGCGGACGACGGCGGTGTCGGCGGCTATGCCTCCGACAGTTGGATCACCACCAAGGTGAAATCGAACCTGCTGACCGACTTCTCGCTCAACGGCCTGTCGATCGGGGTCGAAACCGTCAACGGCATCGTCTATCTTTCGGGGGTTGTGCGCAGCGAGGCGCAGCGCGACAAGGCGGTCGAGATCGCCCGCTCGATCTCGGGCGTGCAGAAGGTCGTCAGCGCCATCCAGGTTTCACCGGAATAGGGCCTGTCGAGTGTAGCGATGCCGAGTCTGGAACCAGCCCCCCTCTCCGTCGAAGAAATCGAGGCGGCCCTCGATGCCGTCGGCAAGCAGGAGGATCGGGCGATCGATCTGGCCGGCACCGCTCTCCTGCTCGCGGCGCTCGACCGGCCCGGCGTCTATCTCGGCCCCTACCGCGACCATCTCGAGGAATTGGCGAACGCGATGCGCGACAGCCGCGCCGCGACCGCCCTCGAGGTCGCTGCGGCGCTCGCCCGTCTGTTCAACGACCGCTTCGGTTACGACGGCGACCGCCTGACCTACGACGACCCGCAGAACGCCAATCTGATCAGCGTGGTCGAACGGCGGAAGGGCCTGCCGGTGGCGCTCGGCATCCTCTATGCCCATGCCGCCCGGGCGGCCGGCTTCGCGCTCGAAGGCCTGGCCTTCCCGGGCCATTTCCTGGTCCGCCTCCAGGTCCGGGGCGAGGCGCTGGTCCTCGATCCCTTCAACGGCGGCCGCGTGCTCGATCCCCTGGAACTCCGCCGGCTGACCAAGCAGCTCATGGGCCCCGATCAGGAGCTGACCCCGGCGCTGACCAACACGGTCGGCAATCGCGCCGTCCTGCTCCGCCTGCAGAACAACCTGAAATCCCGCGCCCAGGCCGATGGCGACATCGAGCGGGTGGCGGCCCTGGCGCGCACCATGCTGCGCCTGGCCCCCGAAGAGGCCGGGCTCTGGTTCGACTATGGCCAGGCACAGCACAACCTGGGCCGGCTCGGCGCCGCCACCGCCGCCTTCGAGAGCTGCATCGAACATTCCCTCGACGGTTTCGAGACGATCGAAGCCCAGCGCCTGCTGGCGGCGCTGCGCCTGCGGCTGAACTGAGCAACCTCCAACGACAAGGCGTGCCATGGCCCTCACCGTCGCGATCCAGATGGACCCGGTCGAGTCCTTCGACATCACGGTCGATTCGACCTTCCGCCTGGGTCTAGAAGCCCAGGCCCGGGGCCACCGCCTGTTCTACTACCTGCCGCGCGACCTCTCGCTGAAGAACGGCAAGGTGGAAGCCTTCGCGCGGAGCCTCGAACTCCGGCGCGAGAAGGGCAATCATTTCACCGCCGGGCCGGGCTTCGCTCTCGATCTTTCGACCGTCGACGTCGTCCTGATGCGCCAGGACCCGCCGTTCGACATGGCCTATATCACCGCGACCCATATCCTGGAGCACATCCACCCGAAGACCCTGGTGGTGAACGATCCGGTCGAGGTCAGGAACGCGCCGGAAAAGCTCTTCGTCACTCATTTCCCGCAGCTCATGCCGGAAACCCTGATCACTTCGCGCAAGGCCGAGGTCGAGGCCTTCCGCGAGACCCACCGCGACATCATCGTGAAGCCGCTGTTCGGCAACGGCGGCGCCGGCGTCTTCCACCTGAAGCCGGGCGACGAGAACCTGGGCAGCCTGCTCGAAACCTTCACCCTGCTCTACCGCGAACCGATCATCGTCCAGCGCTACCTGCCGGAAGTGCGTCAGGGCGACAAGCGCATCATCCTGGTCGACGGTGTTCCGGTCGGCGCCATCAACCGCGTGCCGGCCGAGGGTGAGGCGCGCTCCAACCTCCATGTCGGCGGCACCGCGGTGCGCAGTTTCCTGACCGTGCGCGAACGCGAGATCTGCGACACCATCGGCCCCGTGCTGGCCAGGAAGGGCCTGCTCTTCGTCGGTATCGACGTGATCGGCGACTATATGACCGAGATCAACGTGACGAGTCCGACCGGCATCCAGCAGATCGAAGCCTTCGACGGCACAAATGTCGCAGCCCTGATCTGGGATGCGATCGAGGCGAAGCGCCTTCGGTAACCCTTTCTTCAGGACGTCTGTGCCTAATGTCCCCATTCGTTTAGTGACTATGGGGAACTGCCATGGCGCGTCCTACCGTTCAGCCGACGGATCGGGAGGCCTTCTTCGACCGTAACGACGTGATCGTCAGCAAGACCGACCTCAAGGGCATCATCACCTATGCCAACGACGTCTTCCTGGGTATCGCGGGCTATCGCGAAGCCGAAGTCGTCGGCCAGAACCACAACCTGATCCGCCACCCCGACATGCCGCGGGCGGTCTTCGCCCTGCTCTGGCAGCAGATCCAGGCCGGCAAGGAAATCTTCGCCTATGTGAAGAACATGGCGAAATCGGGCGATTTCTATTGGGTGCTCGCCCATGTCACGCCCAGCTTCGACGAGAAGGGCACCATCATCGGCTACCATTCCAACCGCCGCGTGCCCGAGCGCCGGGCGGTCGCCGCGGCCGGTGGCCTTTATCGCCAAGTGTTGGCGGTCGAACAGGCTGCCGCGGGGCCGCGTGAAGGCCTCGCCGCCGGCATCGCCGCGATCGAATCCCATCTCGCTGCCGTGGGGATGAGCTATGACGAATTCGTCTTCTCTCTTTGATTTCATCCGTCACCGGCACAGCGTCGAGCCCGACCGGCGCGACGCCCGCATCGCCGAACTCGAGGCGGAGAACGCCCTTCTCCGCGAAGCCATGGCCAAGGCGACCGAAGCCAGCAAGCGCGTCGCCGCCGGCGATTTCGAGGCGCGCGCCGTGATGATCGAACATCTGGGCGACGCGGTGCCCTTCCTGCACGCCCTGAACCGCATCTTCGACCTGACCGACGCCTTCCTGCGCGAGACCCGCGCCAGCCTCGACCAGAGCAGCCACGGCCACTATTTCCGGCCCTTCCTCGATACCGGCATGGTCGGCGCCTTCGGCCAGGGTGCGCGCACCATCAACGAGGCGCGCCTGCGCATGAAGACGCTGCAGGACGAGGCGCGCGAAACGCGCCACCGTCTGGCTTCGGATTTCGAGGCGGGGATCGGCGAAGTGGTCTCCTCCGTCGCCAATGCGGCGAGCGAACTCGCCGCCTCGGCCGACAGCATGGCCGGGATTTCCGCCGCCACCCGCGAACAGGCGGATGCGGTCGCCGCCGCCGCCGAAATGGCGGCCACCAGCAGCGAGACCGTGGCCGCCGCGACCAACGAATTGGGTGCCGCGATCGGCGAGATCAGCCGCCAGGTCCATCTGGCCGGCGACCTGTCGAGCCGCATGGTGGGCGAAACGGCCCAGGCGCGCGACATCGTCGGCCGCCTGTCGGCCGCCGCATCCTCGATCGACGACGTCGTCAAGATGATCCAGGCGATCGCCAATCAGACCAACCTGCTCGCCCTCAACGCGACGATCGAGGCAGCCCGGGCGGGCGAAGCCGGCAAGGGCTTCGCCGTGGTCGCGGCCGAAGTGAAGACCCTGGCCCGCCAGACCGCGGATGCCACGGTGAAGATCGGCGACCAGGCCCAGGCGATGAAGAGCTGGACCGGATCGGCGGTCGACGCGATCGGCCGCATCGGCGAGGCGACCGAACACCTGGGCGATGCCGCCACCTCGATCTCGAGCGCGGTCGAGCAGCAGACGGCAGCGACCGGCGAGATCGGCAAGAGCGTCGAACATGTCGCGGCTGGCGCCCATGACGTCACCAGCCATATCGCCGATGTCTCGCAGGGAGCCGGCGAGACCTCTTCCGCGGCGGCCGGGGTGAAGGCCGCGGCGACCGAATTGTCCGGCCTCGCCGAACAGCTCCGGCAACAGGTCGAGAATTTCCTGGCGGCGATCCGCGCCGCCTGACCGGGCGCGGGGCGCGGCCGGCCCGGATCAGGCCGTCGCCAGGATCAACCCGGCGGCGGCCCCGGCCGCGATCAGCCAATGGGCGGCGACGCGGCCGGTCAGGGCCACCGACAAGGCGGCCAGGGCGGCCGCCACGGCGCCCCAGGCCGGCGCGCCGTCCACGACCAGCACGGCCTGGCCGAAGAACAGGGCGAGATTGGCCATCACCCCGACCACGGCGGCCGCGATCGCCCTCAGCGCAGCGGCGGCGCGGGGCGCGGCGGCCAGGGTCTCGACCAGGGGCGCGCCGGCCAGGATGAAGAGGAAGGACGGCAGGAAGGTCACATAGGTGACCAGGGCCGCCCCGGCGAAACCGGCCACGGCGGGGTCGAGCCCGCCCGGCGCCTGATAGGCGGCCAGGAAGCCGACATAGTCGAGCACCAATATGGTCGGCCCCGGCGTCGTCTCGGCCAGCGCCAGGCCGTCGATCATCTGCGCGGGCGAGAGCCAGCCATAGGCGTGGACCGCGGCATCGGCGATATAGGGCAGCACCGCATAGGCACCGCCGAAAGTGACGAAGGCCGATTTCGTGAACAATAGGGCGAGATCGGGAAAGATCCCGCCGGCCAGTCCGACCGCGACGCCGACCGGCAGCGCCCAGAGCAGCAGGAAAATCAGGACGAGCCGGGCCAGGCGCCTCGGCTCCCCCCGGCCCGGCCGGGGCAGCGAGGCACCGCCCACGCCACGCCCCGACACCAGGCCGATCACAGCCGCCCCCAGGATCACCGCCGGAAAGGGCGCGTGCAGCCAATGCAGCAGCACCAGCGCCGAAACCGCCAGGGCGAGCGGGCCGGCCCCGGTCAGGGTGCGCCGGCCGAGCCGCCAGAGCGCCGCGGCGACAATGCCGACGACGACCGGCTTCACCCCGGCGAACAGCCCGGCCACCACCGGCAACGCACCATAGCGCGCCGCCAGGAAGGCGAGCCCGGCCATGATCAGGGCGCCGGGCAGGACGAAGAGGCCGCCTGCGATCACCGCCCCCCGCGTGCCGGCCACGCGCCAGCCGACGAAGGTGGCGAGCTGCTGGGCCTCCGGTCCCGGCAGCAGCAGGCAGAAATTGAGCGCGCGCAGGAAGCCCGCCTCGTCGAGCCAGCCGCGGCGGGTCACCACCGTCTCGTGCAGCAGGGCCACTTGTCCGGCAACGCCGCCGAAGGAGACGAAGCCGATGCGGGTGAAGTCGCGGGTCAGGGTGCCGAGGGCGGACACGGGTCTCATACGGACGGGATAGCGGAAAACCGTGACAGGTGCGATCATTCGCCTGAGTGCTTCGCCCCGATAACCACAATCACGAAGGGACGTCCGCGCCATGGAAGCCGAAGCCATGAAGGCCCTGATCCGGGCCCATTACGATGCGACCATCAATCGTTTCGATCCGCGCGCCATCGACGACCAGGTGGCGCCCGATTTCATCGATCACGAATCCCCCGGCGAATGCGTGCGCGGGCCGAAGGGCGTGAAGAGCCAGGTCGCCGGCCTGCACGCCGCCTTCCCCGATCTCGCGGTCGAGATCGTCGACATGGTGGCGGAAGAGAATCTCGTCGCCGTGCGCGGCCGCTTCACCGGCACCCACCGCGGCCATTTCCGCGGCATTGCGCCGACCGGGGTGCGCGTTCAGGTTACCGGCACCTTCTTCTGGTCGGTCGTAGGCGACCGCATCAAGGAACGCTGGGGCGCCCTCGACGCCCAGGCCCTGCTGCGTCAGCTCGGCGTGCCATGAGGGCGTGCCCCTGGCCTCGTCAGTCGTTGGCGAGGATCAGGTTCTTCACGCGGGGATAGATCTGGCCCTGCCATTTCTTGCCGTTGAAGACGCCGTAATGGCCGACGCCGGCCTGCAGGTGGTGGCTCTTCTGGTAGGGGCGGATCTTGCTGCACAGGTCGTGGGCGGCGACGGTCTGGCCGACCGAACAGATGTCGTCCCGTTCGCCCTCGACGGTGAAGAGGGCGGTGCGGCGCACGGCGGTCGGATCGACCTTCTGGCCCTTCCAGACCATCTCGCCCTTGGCGAGCTGATATTCCTGGAACACCCGGTTCACGGTCTCCAGGTAGAATTCGGCGGTGAGGTCGAGGACGGCGAAATATTCGTCGTAGAATTCGCGGGTCTGGCCCGCCTTGTCCCACTCGCCCTTGGCCAGGTTGTTGTAGAGCTCGCGGTGGGATTTCACGTGGCGGTCGGCGTTCATGCTCATGAAGGCCGAGAGCTGGGTGAAGCCCGGATAGACCTTGCGCCCGCCACCCTTCAGCCGGCGCGGCACGGTGGCGATCAGGTTCTTCTCGAACCATTCGATCGGATGGTCGGTGGCGAGCTTGTTCACGACCGTCGGATTGACCCGGCAATCGATCGGCCCGGCCATCAGGGTCATGCTGCGCGGCTGCATCGGATTGTCGTTCATGGCCATCACGCAGACCGCGACCAGGGCATGGACGCAGGGCTGGCAGACCGCGACCAGATGGGCCTGCGTGCCGATCTTCTCGAGGAAGGTCACCACGTGTTCGACATATTCGTCGAAGCCGAAGCGCCCCGCCGAAAGGGGGACGTCCCGGGCATTGTGCCAGTCGGTGATATAGACGTCGTGGTCCTGCAGCAGGGTTTCGACCGTGCCGCGCAGCAGCGTGGCAAAATGTCCCGACAGGGGCGCCACCACCAGAACCGGCGGCTGGGCGAAGGCGATATCCTTCTTGAAATGCAGAAGGGTGCCGAAGGGGGTCGAGAATTCCGCGACTTCGGTGACCGGCACTTCCCGGTTGCCGACCATGGCCGATTTGATCGCGAAGGGTGGCCGTTCGTGGGTCAGCCGGGTGTTGCCGAAAACGTCGAAAGCCGCCGTGAAGGCGCGGTAGGGGTAGAAGGCCGAAAGCCCGGAGAGCAAAGGATTGCGCAACACGGTGGCGGTGCCGCGCGCAGCCGCTCGAAGCGGATCCAGCATGTCGGACTGCGCCTGATAGAGCTCATAGATCATGCGTCACCGGTTCGATTGGCATCAGGTCACAATTTGCTAGCCATAGGCGGCAGTCGCGGCGAATTCACCCGTGCATTTTCCGCTGCACTGCCACAATATCAGCGGGACGGATCACCGAGCGCAACAGGGAACTGAAACCAGGCGGGCGCTTTGGTCGCATTTCACAAGGCAGGGCCAGGAAACTAAGCCTTGTGATTCCGACCGCGTGGTGATCGGCGACGGACAGGGGTGGGAACCCGTTTGAGCGAAGGCAGGAATCCATGGCGAAGGCCACACTGACGATAAGCAGCAAGAACTATTCGTCCTGGTCGCTGCGCGGCTGGCTGCTGTGCAAGCTGGCGGACCTCGATTTCGACGAGAAGGTCATGCCCATCGACGATCCTTCGACCCGGGCTGAACTTCTGCTGCTGTCGCCTTCGTTCAAGGTGCCGGCGCTCACCCACAACGACATCACGGTCTGGGACACGCTGGCGATCGCCGAATATCTGAACGAGGTGATCCCCAATTCCGGCCTGCTGCCGGCGGATCTGGCGGCGCGCACCCATTGCCGCTCGGTCTCGGGCGAGATGCATTCGGGCTTCGCCAACCTCCGCGCCGCCCTGCCCATGAACCTGAAGAGCCATTTCCCCGGCTTCAAGGTCTGGGCCGGCGCCCAGGCCGACATCGACCATATGGTGGCGCTGTGGCGCTCCTGCCTCGACACCTATGGCGGTCCCTATCTCTTCGGCCCCAAGCTGACCATGGCGGACGCCATGTTCGCCCCCGTCTGCACCCGCTTCCAGACTTACGACGTGAAGCTGGATCGCAAGTGCCGCAGCTATTCCGATCGCATCCTGAACCTGCCGGAAATGATCGAATGGACTGCGGCCGCCAAGGCAGAGCCCGAGGAACTGGAAGAACTCGACGTCGAGTTCTGATCGCCCCCCGGCATCTCTCCCGATCGTCATGCCCGGGCTCGTCCCGGGCATCCATGCCTCTCGGTCCGGTCCGGTGTTCTCGTGGATGGCCGTGTCGAGCACGGCCATGACGAATTAGGATGAGAGTCCGCCCGGGCATCCATGCGGGGCAGAGACCCGGACGACATCTCCCGATATGCGTCATTCGCCACTGGCGCAGGGCACAGCCGCCGGTTTAGGCTCGGGAGAACATTCGCTTCGTTCCGGTTTCCATGGTCGTCCGCATCCGTACCGTCGCCTTCGAGGGCATCGAGGTGGTGCCCGTCGATGTCGAGGTCGCCTTCGCTCCCGGCCTGCCGGCCTTCAACGTGGTCGGCCTGCCAGACAAGGCGGTGGCCGAGAGCCGGGAACGGGTCCGCGCGGCGCTCGGCGCCATCGGCCTCGGCCTGCCGCCCAAACGGATCACCGTCAACCTGGCCCCGGCGGACCTGCCCAAGGAAGGCAGCCATTTCGACCTGCCCATCGCCCTCGGCCTGATGGCTGCCATGGGCGTCGTCCCGGCGGAGGAGCTGGAAGGTTTCGCCGCCATGGGCGAGTTGTCGCTCGACGGCAGGCTCAATCCGGTCGCCGGCGTCCTCAATGCCGCGGTCGCCGCCGCGGCCGAGGGGCGCGGGCTGATCTGCCCCGAGCGGGTGGGGCCGGAAGCCGCCTGGGTGGGCGGGCTGGACATCTTGGCGCCGGCCTCGCTGATCGCCCTGGTCAATCATTTCAAGGGTACGCAGCTCCTGGCCCAACCCCGCCCGGGCGAACCGGCGGCGCCCGCGGCGGGGCCCGATCTCCGCGACGTGAAGGGCCAGGAGACGGCCAAACGTGCGCTCGAGATCGCCGCGGCCGGGGGTCACAACCTCTTGATGAGTGGCAGTCCGGGTTCCGGCAAATCGATGCTGGCGGCGCGCTTGCCGGGGCTGCTGCCGCCGCTCTCCCCCGGCGAAGCGCTGGAACTCTCCCTGATCCAATCGGTCGCCGGCCTGATCGACGGCGGCGCCATCGCCCGCACGCGGCCGTTCCGCGATCCGCATCATTCGGCCAGTCAGGCGGCCCTGGTCGGCGGCGGGGCGCGGGCCAGGCCGGGCGAGGTCAGCCTCGCCCATCGCGGCGTCCTCTTCCTCGACGAATTGCCGGAATTCCAGCGGAGCGTGCTCGACGCCTTGCGCCAGCCGATCGAGCTCGGCCGGGCCGTGGTCGCCCGGGCCAATGCCCATGTCAGCTATCCGGCCCGTTTCCAGCTCGTCGCCGCCATGAATCCCTGCCGCTGCGGCTATCTCGACGATGCCGGAAGGGCTTGTTCGAAGGCGCCGAAATGTGCCGTCGACTATCAGAACCGCCTGTCCGGCCCCCTGCTCGACCGCTTCGACCTCTTCGTCGAGGTGCCCGCCGTCTCGGTCGCCGACCTCGCCCTGCCGCCGCCGGCCGAGGGTAGCGCCGAGGTGGCGGCCCGGGTCGCCGCCGCCCGGGCGGTCCAGTCGGAGCGCCTGGCCGGCACCAGCCTTACGACCAATGCCGAGCTGGAGGGTGAGCGCCTGGACGCCGCGGCGACCCCGGACGAGCCGGCACGCCGCCTGTTGCTCGACGCGGCGGAGCGCCTGCGCCTCTCCGCCCGCGGCTATCACCGGGTGCTCAAGGTCGCCCGTACCATCGCCGATCTCGCCGGCGCCCCGGGCGTCACCCGCCTCCATGTCGCCGAGGCGCTGTCGTTCCGGCGGCGGGCGCCGGCGGCCTGACGCGAGCGCGGATCCGCCCGTCGGTTGCGCCCTTCCTGAACTTCACCCTGCTGTTCGGGGCCGGCATCTCCAAACCCGAGTTTCAGCACGGCCTCCTGGTGCCGCCCTATGGCGACTGAGCCCTATTCGGCCGCCACCGTCTTGGGCGCGCGCCGGTGGAACAGCCGGCCCAGCTTGTCGAGATAGAGATAGATCACCGGCGTGGTGAACAAGGTCAGCGCCTGGCTGACCACCAGGCCGCCGAACATGGCATAGCCGAGCGGCTGGCGCAGTTCCGAGCCGGTGCCGCTGCCCAGCATCAGGGGCACGGCGCCCAGCAGGGCGGCCATGGTGGTCATGGTGATCGGGCGGAAGCGCAAGAGCGCCGCCTGGCGGATCGCCGCCTCGGTGTCGAGGCCCTGCTCGCGCTCGGCGGCGATGGCGAAATCGACCATCATGATGCCGTTCTTCTTCACGATGCCGATCAGCAGGATCAAGCCGATCAGGGCGATCAGGCTGAAATCGAAGCCCGCCACCATGAGCGTCGCCAAAGCACCGAGCCCGGCCGAGGGCAGGGTCGAGAGAATGGTCAGCGGGTGGACGAAGCTCTCGTAGAGAATGCCCAGGATCAGATAGACGACGACCAGCGCCGCCCCGATCAGCAAGGGCACGGTCGAGAGCGATTCCTGGAACGCCTGGGCCGTGCCGGCGAAGGTGCCGGTCAGCGAGGCGGGCACGCGCAGCTCGCGCATGGCGGCGTCGATCGCCTGGGTCGCCTGGCCCAGCGCCACGCCCTGGCCCAGGTTGAAGCTGATCGTGGTCGCCGGGAACTGGCCTTGGTGGCTGATCGAGAGCGGGCGGACCTTCTCCGTCGTCCAGCGGGCGAAGGCGGCCAGCGGCACCTGGGTGCCGGAGGCCGGGCTCTTCAGGTAGATCTGCTGCAGCGTGTCCGGGTCGTCCTGCAGGTCGGGGCGGATTTCCAGGATGACGCGGTAGGAATTGGTCTGCGTGAAATATTGCGCCACCTGGCGCTGGCCGAAGGCGTCGTAGAGCGTGTCGTCGATCATCTGCGGCGTGAAGCCGTAGCGCGAGGCCTGGTCGCGGTCGATGGTCAGGGTCACCGTGGTGCCCTCGGTCTGCTGGTCCGAGGCGACGTCGCGGAGCTCCGCCAAGCCGCGCAGCTTGGCCAGCACGCGGGGCGCCCAGACGTTCAGTTCCTCGGCGTCGGCGTCCTGCAGCGTGTATTGGAACTGGGTGCGGGACGAGCGGCCACCCATGCGCACGTCCTGCGCCGCCTGGAGGAACAGGCGGGCGCCCTCGACCTTGTCGAGCTCTGGGCGCAGGCGGGCGATGATGCGGTCGGCGCTGGCGCTCCGTTCCGCACGCGGCTTCAGGGTGATGAACATGCGGCCCGAATTGAGCGCGGAGCCGCCACGCCCACCGATCGACATGGCGACATTGGCGACGTCGGGATCGGCCGAGACGACCCGCCCCAGCTCTTCCTGGAGCTCGACCATCTTGGCGAAGGAGGTGTCCTGCGAGGCTTCGGAGGTGCCGGTGATCAAGCCGGTGTCCTGCTGCGGGAAGAAGCCCTTGGGGATCGCGGTGAAGAGATAGAGCGTGCCGCCGAGCGTCGCCAGGAACACCAGCAGGGTCACGAAACGGTGGCGCAGCACGAGGTCGAGGCCGCGTTCGTAGAGCTTCAGCAAGCCGTCGAAAAAGGCTTCGCTGGCCCGGTAGAGCCGGCCGTGACGCTCCGCCGGGACGTGTTTCACCAGGCGCGCCGCCATCATCGGCGTCAGCGTCAGCGAAACCACGGCGGAAACCGCGATCGCCATCGAGAGCGTGACCGCGAATTCCCGGAACAGCCGGCCGATGATGCCGCCCATGAGGAGAAGCGGGATCAGCACGGCGACCAGCGACAGGCTGATCGAGACGATGGTGAAGCCGATCTCGCCGGCACCCTTCAGCGCCGCCTGGAACGGCTTCACGCCGTTCTCGACATGGCGGGTGATGTTCTCGAGCACGACGATCGCATCGTCGACCACGAAGCCGACCGAAATGGTGAGCGCCATGAGCGAGAGATTGTCGAGGCTGTAGCCCGCCGCCCACATGGCCGCGACCGCGCCGCACAGCGCCAGCGGCACGGTGATCGCCGGGATCGCGGTCGACCACAGGCTGCGCAGGAAGAGGAAGATCACCATGACGACGAGGCCGATGGTGAGGGCCAAGGTGAACTGCACGTCGTGGACCGAGGCGCGGATGGTCAGCGTCCGGTCGCTGATCACCTGGACGTCGATCTCCGGCGGCAGGGCGGCCAGCAGATGCGGCAGGGCGGCCCGGATGCGGTCGACCGTGGCGATCACATTGGCGCCCGGCTGCTTGAAGACGACCAGGAAGACGCCGCGCTTGCCGTCGGACCAGGCGGCCTGCCTGCTGTCCTCCGGCCCCGCCACCGCCTCGCCGACGTCGCTGACCCGGATCGGCGCGCCGTTCCGATAGGCGATCACGGCATCGTTCCAGTGGCCCGCCTCGGTCAACTGGTCGTTGGCATAGAGGGTGAAGCTGCGGATCGGCCCGTCGAAACTGCCCTTCGGGCTGTCGACCGTGAGGACGCCGATCTGGGAACGGATCTCTTCGAGCGAGATGTTCTTGGCGACCAGCTTGGCGGGATCGATCTGGATCCGGATCGCCGGCTTCTGCTGGCCGCCGATGGTGACCTGGGCGACGCCGTCGAGCTGGCTGATGTGCTGCGCCAGCTTGACGTCGACATTGTCGTTCACCTCGGTCAGGGGCAGCGTGTCGGAATGGGCCGAGAGCAGCAGGATCGGCGAATCCGCCGGGTTCACCTTGCGGTAGGTGGGCGGCCCCGGCAGGTTGCGCGGCAACTGGCCGCTCGCCGCATTGATCGCCGCCTGCACGTCGTTGGCCGCCGCGTCGATGTCGCGCGAGAGGTCGAACTGGATGGTGATCGAGGTCGAGCCGAGCGAGGACGAGGAAGTGAGCTGGGTCACCCCCGGCATCTGGGCGAATTGCGTTTCCAGCGGCTGGGCGACCGAGGCCGCCATGGTTTCCGGGCTCGCCCCCGGCAGGGAGGCGGAGACCTGGATGGTCGGGAAATCGACCTGGGGCAGCGGGGCGACCGGCAGCAGCGGATAGGCCACGAGGCCGGCGAAGACGATCGCCACCATGAGCAGCGTGGTGGCGACCGGATGGCGGATGAAGGGGCCGGAAATGCCCCCGGTCATCGCGCCGCCCCCTGGTCGTCGGCCGCCGGCTCCTCCTTCGGGTCGACCGCGATACCGTCGCGCAGCCGGTATTGGCCGAAGGTGACCACTTTCTCGCCGCCCTGGAGGCCGGTCGAGACCACGGAGCGGCCGTCCGCCTCCATCAGCACGGTGACGGGGCGGATCTTCACCACGTTGCCCTCGCCGACGACCCAGGCATAGAGGCCGTTCTGGCCCCGCTGCACGGCGGCGGCGGGCACGATCACGGCGTCCTCGATATCGCGCACATGCAGGCTGACCGCGACCGACTGGCCGGGCCAGAGGGTGAGGCCCTGGTTGGCGAACAGGGCCTTGAGCTGCACCGTGCCGCTCGCCGCGTCGACCGCATTGTTGATGACCGAGAGCTTGCCCTCGGCCAGCTTCATGGCGCGGTCGATCGAATAGGCGGCGACGCCCAGCGCGCGCCCTTCGGTGATCGACTGGTTCACTTCGAAGACGCGGGTCTCGGGCAGGGTGAAGACCACGGTGATCGGGTCCGTCTGCACGATCGAGAGCATGGCCTGCTGGTCCGAAGCGCGCACGATATTGCCGCTGTCGACCAGGCGGAAGCCGATGCGCCCGTCGATCGGCGCCCGGATCTCGGTATAGGAGAGCTGGACCTCGGCATTCTCGATCGCGGCATCGTCGGCCTGGACCAGCGCCTGGGCGCCGGCCACCGCGGCCTGCTGGGCGTCCAGCTGCTGCTGCGAGGCATAGGACTGCTTGGCGAGCTGGGCGATCCGCTCGAGGTCGATCTGGACGTTGCGGAGTGCCGCCGCATCCTGGGCGCGTTTGGCCTTGGCCTGGTCCAGCGCCGCCTGGAGGGCGCGGGAATCGAGGCGGATCAAGAGGTCGCCCCGCTTCACCGTCTGGCCTTCCTCGAAGGCGACTTCCTGGATCTCGCCGTCCACCCTGGTCCGCACCACGACGGTATTCAGCGCCTGCACGGTGCCGAGCGCGTCGAGCATGACGGGGAAGGAGCCGCGCGTCGCGGCCGCCACGGTCACCGGCACGGTCGCGGCCGGCGGCTTGGCCGGCGCCGTCTCGGCCAGGGCCGGGAAGGATCCGGCCAGGGCGGCCAGGAGCAGCGTCAACCGAACCACACTCCGGCCCAGCATGGACGAACAGGCCATCGATACGGCTCCCGATCAGAACGCAGCGCCCCGAGCCGCTGAACGATCGAAGACCGGCATTCCTGCGTCAAGGAAGTTTGCACCGCAAAAGCCGCGGGTCGCGCGGAGGCTCCCCCGCGCCCTTTGCATTGCTCGGACGCCGCCCCTAGCGGGCGACCATCACGACCACGGCGGCCAGGGGCAGGATCGTCGCCGGCGCGCCCAGCGCATACCAGAGCCGGCCGAGCCGCCAATAGGCGACCGGGATCTCGCCCCCCGCCGCGAAGCCCCGCGCCAGTCGCGCCTGGCGGACCTGGATCGGCACCAGCCCGGCAATCCAGATCAGCCCGGAGACGCCGAACAGGATCTCACCCGTGCGGAGCCAGGGTGCGGCCATGTCCAGGTGTCCGACCCCCGCCGCCCCGAAGCCGCCCACCACCAGCAAGACCGCCCCGCCGAGGGTGAAGACCCAGTCGGTCAGCGTCACCTGCCGTTGCGCGAAGGCGATCACCCGCGGATCCCGCGTCCGATCCGCCATCGTCTTCCACCAGGCGGTGACCACGATATTGCCGCCGAACACCACCAAGCCCAGCAGGTGCAGGCATTTGAACAGGAGATAGGGATCCACGGCGCCGGCCTCCGCAATGTTAATAGGATAAACATTGCGGAGAATGTGAACGCTGTAAACATCGAATCCGACCGCGGCCGCAAATCCCTCGCCAGGGCAGCGAGGCCGGGCAAACATGGACAAGGTGATTCGGGAGTGCTTCATGGCGGGGCTGGGCGGGTTGGCGGTCTATGGCGAGCGGCGGACGCTGGTCATGCTGGCGCTCGGCTTCGCCTCGGGCCTGCCCAATCTGCTGGTCTTCGACACGCTCTCGGCCTGGCTCCGGGACGAGGGCGTGTCGCTCTCGGTGATCGGTTTCTTCAGCCTGGCGACGCTCGCCTATTCGGTGAAATTCCTGTGGGCGCCGCTGGTCGACCGCTTCGACCTGCCGCTGCTGACCCGAAGGCTCGGCCACCGGCGCTCCTGGATGCTGGCGTCGCAGGTCGCGGTGATGGCCGGCCTCCTGCTCATCGCGGGCGAGCAGCCGGCGGCGAACCTGGGCCTGACCGCGGCCTTCGCCGTCGTCGTCGGCTTTTCCGGGGCGACCCAGGACATCGTGATCGACGCCTGGCGCATCGAGGTCGCGGAAAATGCCAAGCAGGGGGCGATGGCGGCGGCCTATCAATGGGGCTATCGCATCGCCGGCCTGATCGCCGGCGGCGCCTCGCTCGCCCTGGCCCAGGCGGTCGACTGGAATTTCTCCTATGCCGCCATGGGCTGCCTCATGGTGGTCGGTTTCGCCGGGGTGCTGGGCGCGCCACGGGAAGCGGTCCGGGTGCCGGTGGAGCGGCCGGCCGTTGCCATCGCCGGGGCCGGCTGGCACGACGGGCTCGAATGGTTGCTCAGGGCGCTGGCCTTTCTGGCGGCGGCGCTGATCGTCGGCGCCGGCCTCTCGGGCGATCCCTTCACCCTGAAGCTGCTCACTTTCGACGATGGCGCCTTCGGCCTGGCGCCCCTGTGGACGCAGCCGCCCAATGCCGTCTTCCTCCAGGTCGGGGCGGTGCTGCTCGGCCTTCTGGTGATCTATCTGGCCTGCCGGCCGCTGCCCGGGCGGCCGACCCGGCCGGGGCGCGCCCTGAACGAAGCCTTCGGCCGGCCGCTCGCCGTCTTCTTCGCCCGCTTCGGGCGGATGGCGGGGCCGATCCTGGCGCTCATCTGCGTCTATCGCCTGTCGGATTTCGTGCTGAACATCATGAATCCCTTCTACCTCGACCTCGGCTTTTCCAAGACCGAGGTGGCCGAGGTGCGCAAGGTCTTCGGCATGATCATGACCATGGCGGGGGTCTTCCTGGGCGGGCTCGCGGTGGTCCGGCTCGGCGTCTTGCGCGCGCTCATGATCGGCGCCTTCGCCGGGCCGGCCTCGAACCTCGTCTATGCCTGGCTCGCCGTGCAGGGGCCGCAGATCCAGGCCCTCTTCGTCGCCATCGGGCTCGACAATCTGGCCTCGGGTTACGCCGGGACCTGCCTGATCGCCTATATGTCCGGCCTCACCTCGGCCGGCTTCACGGCGACCCAATATGCGCTCTTCTCCTCGCTCTACGCCCTGCCGGGCAAGCTGATCGCCTCCCAGTCCGGCCGTATCGTCGAAGGCGCCGCCCATTCGGCCGAGGCGAGCGGTGCGGCGGCCCTGCTCAGCCCCCTGTTCGACGGCCTGCCGGCCCGGGCCTTTGCCGAGGGGGCGGCCAAGGTGGGCACCACCACGGCGTCACTCGGTGCTGGATATGTCACATTTTTCCTGTATTCCGTCGGTATCGGGGTGCTCGCGGTTCTGCTCTGCGCCGTCGTCCTGCGCGGGCAGAGCCGCGCGGCGGACGACCCGCGAGGCGGTTTGACCGGGGGGGCTCCCCAGGACTAGAGTGAGACATTGCCATGAACGGACCCCTGGTCAGGGCCGGCCATGACAAAACGCACGCGCCGGGCTCCCGCAGTCAGGAGTCCCGGGCGCGCCAATGATGGGACAGACGTGGCACTGGACACAGTGAAGACCGCAGACGGCCAGGGCGAGGCGCAGCCCACCCGCCGGTCGGTCGATACCAAGAACCTCGACGTGCGGCTGGCCCGCGGCGAGGCGGAGCTTCTGGCCGCGCAGCGTTTGCGCTATCGCGTCTTCTACGACGAGATGGGCGCGACGCCGAGCGCCGCCGCCGCCGCCGAGAAGCGCGACTTCGACGATTTCGACCCGATCTGCGACCACCTCCTGGTGGTCGATCATTCGGTGGTCGATCGTTCGGGTGGGGGCGAGGCGCCGGCCGTGGTCGGCACCTACCGCCTGCTGCGCGAGAGCGTCGCCAAGGCGAACCGCGGCTTCTATTCGGCGAGCGAGTTCGACCTCTCCCTGCTCGACCGCAACCGCCGGCCGGACGACAATTTCCTCGAGCTCGGGCGCTCCTGCGTGGCGCCTGAATACCGCACCAATGCGGTGATCCAGTCGCTCTGGCGGGCGATCGCCGGCTATATCGTCGAACACAACATCAGCTTGATGTTCGGCTGCGGCAGCCTGCACGGGGTCGATCCCGAGGCGCTGGCGGTGCCCCTGTCCTATCTCTACCACCACCATCTGGCGCCGCCCGAACGCCGCGTCCGCGCCCTCGACAGCCGCTATGTCGCGATGGATCGCCTGCCCAAGGAGGCGATCAATCCGCGCGAAGCGCTGCGCACCCTGCCGCCCCTGATCAAGGGCTACCTCCGCCTCGGCGGTTTCGTCGGCGACGGCGCCGTGATCGACGCCGAATTCAAGACCGTCGACTGTTTCATCATGGTGCCCTGCGACACCCTGACGGAACGCTATATCGCCCGCTACCAGAGCCGCGGCGGCGACGCGGAGTAATCCGCCCGCCGCTGCCCGTTTCCCCGTGACGGTCAATCGGCGCCCATTGGGTGCCGTACGGAAACAGTATGTTCGCGGATAGAAACTTAATACCCGCGTATGGCGATGTTAACGTTTTTCTTAGCACCGGCAGTGGTGACAAAAAATCATAAGCGGGAGGGCGATGCCGACATGACCGGGAACACGCGACGGGTCTGATCGGCGAAGGGGGGCGGGGCCGCCCTTCAACGTTCAAAAAATGAATTCAATTCAACGACCGGAATCAATCCGGCCGAACGAAGAAACATGAACGAAAAGGGAGGAAATCGATGAAGAAGGTGCTGTTGCTTTCGGCCTTGCTGGCCTTGACGGCCGTCACCGCCCAGGCGGCGAGCCCCGAAGAGGCCGCCCTGCTGCGCAGCACGCTGACGCCCATGGGCGGCGAGCGGGCGGGCAATGCCGACGGCTCGATCCCGGCCTGGACCGGCGGCATGACCGTGGCGCCCCCGGGCTGGACCCCCGGCACCACGCGGCCCGATTTCTTCGCCGGCGAGCAGAAGCTGTTCAGCATCACCGCGGCGACCTACCCCCAATACAAGGACCAGCTGTTCGACGGCTTCGGCGCCCTGTTCGAGCGCAATCCCGACTTCCGCATCGACGTCTACAAGACCAAGCGCACCGCCGCGGCGCCGCAATCGGTCTACGACTGGGCCTTCCGCAACGCGACCGACGCGCGCTGCGTCGACAAGGGCTGCGGCTTCGGCTTCACCAATGCGATCGGCGGCCCGCCCTTCCCCATTCCGAAGGACGGCGGCCAGATGATCCAGAACGTGCTGACCCGCTACGAGGGTCATATCATGCGTTACATCCGGCCGAGCTTCATCGTCGATACCGACGGCAAGCCGGCCTTCGTCGCCACCGCCAATGTCACCAACGTCTATCCCTACTACGACCCCAAGGGCACGCTGGCGGGCTACGACGGCTACTACCTGAAATCCTTCGTCGAATATTCGGCGCCGGCTTCGCGGAACGGCGAAGGCGTGGTCGCCTGGGTGCCCAGCAACCTGATGGACGATCCCCAGGTGTGGAGCTACCAGGTCGGTCAGCGGCGGGTGCGCAAGGCGCCCAACGTCTGCTGCGACAACCCCAATCCCAGCACCCAGGGCCTGATGAATTACGACGAACTCCAGGTCTTCAACTCGGGCAAGGGCATGGAACGCTACGAGTGGACGATCCTCGGCAAGAAGGAGATGTTCGTCCCCTACAACAACAACAACGTGCCCCTGCTCACCTCCGACAAGGTGATGGGCGCCCATTTCGCCAATCCCGACGCCATCCGCTTCGAAAAGCACCGGGTCTGGGTGCTGGACGGCAAGCTGCGCGAGGGCGAGCGTCATTCGGTGCCGCACCGCCGGATGTATGTCGACGAGGACAATTGGCATCCCCTCGGCGGCGACTATTGGGACGGCAACGGCGCGCTCTGGAAGATGATCATTCAGCTCTCGATGGCGGCGCCGGACATTCCCGCCGTGCTGCCCACCACCCAGTTCGGCTACGACCTCCAGGCCGGCGCCTATACCGCGATCTGGTTGGACACGGTCGATTACAGCGGCGGCAAGCAGAGCGCGGTGCCCCTGCCCACGATCGACATGTCGATCTTCACGCCCGACGCCCTGGCCGCCCGCCGCGGCCAGTAACGCACCACCACCACGAAGCCGCGGCCCTTCGGCCGCGGCGGGGAGAGAACGGATGCCCGAAGCGAAGCGGCGCCGCCGGCCGGGTCTCGCCCCGGCCCTGGCCCTGGCCCTGGTCCTGGCGGTCCTGAGCCCGATCGGCACGGCTGCGGCCGAGAGCGTGAGCCCGGAACGGCCGCGCGAGGATATCGCGGTGCTGGCGAGCCCGGCCCTGCACCTGGCGGCGCCCGAACGCGCGCCCCTGCTGGCCGCGGCCCGGGCGGGTGACGCCCTAGTGGTCGGTGGCCAGCGCGGCGCCATCCTGCGCTCGACCGACGGCGGCCACCATTGGCGCCAGGCCGAGGTTCCGGTCGGCGCCACCATCACGGCGATCGCCTTCGCCGATGCCGGGCACGGCTTCGCG
Source organism: Zavarzinia sp. (assembly GCF_041650655.1). Taxonomy (GTDB): domain Bacteria; phylum Pseudomonadota; class Alphaproteobacteria; order Zavarziniales; family Zavarziniaceae; genus Zavarzinia. The sequence goes on along the minus strand of NZ_JBAZKR010000047.1, from coordinate 1,906 downwards.
GTCGGCCATTTCGGTGTCGTCCTGGCGACGACGGATGGCGGCGCCACCTGGTCCCTGGTGCTCGACGGCTACCGGGCCGGGGAGATCGCCCAGGCAGCCGTGAGCGATGCCTGGCCCCCGGCGGTGCAGCGCCGGGCCCGCCGCCTGGCCGAACAGGGCGCCGACAAGCCCTTTTTGGCGCTCGATCTCGCGGGCGACAAGGTGACCGTCTACGGTGCCTTCTCGATGGCGTTCGAGAGCGCGGATGGCGGCCGGACCTGGCACTATCTGGCGCGCGAACTCGATGCCGGCGACGAAGCCCATCCCTATGGCGTCGCGCGTCTCGGCGACGATCTCTATCTCGCCGGCGAACTCGGCCTTCTGATGCGCCGCCGGGCTGGCGAGGCCGGCTTCACCGCCCTGCCTTCGCCCTATGAGGGCAGCTTCTTCGGCCTGCTCGCGACCGGCGGCGGCGGGTTGTTCGCCTATGGCCTGCGCGGCCATGCCTTCCGCAGCGACGACGGCGGCGAGCATTGGCAGGCGGCCGAAACCGGCACCGACGCCACCATCGACGCCGCCATCCGCCGTGCCGACGGCAGCCTGGCGGCGGTCACCGCCAACGGCCGCCTGCTGCTCAGCCGCGACGGCGGGCGCCATTTCACCACCCTGCCCCGCCGCCTCGCCATGCTGGCCACCGGCCTGGTCGAGACGGCGGCGGGCGACTTGCTGGTCACCGGTCTCGGCGGCCTCGTCCTGGTGCCGCGCGCCGACCTGGAAGGAGGCGGATCGTGACCGCCATCGACGACGACGATCTGCTGGAATCGACCCGCGCGGTCCGCGAATTCGACCGCCATTCGGGCGGCCTGATCGAACGGCTGGTGTTCAACAACCGCCTGGTCGTGCTCTGCCTCTGCGCCCTGGTGACCGTGCTGCTCGGTATCGCCGCCGCCGGCATCCGGCTCGACGCCTCGTTCGAGCGGATGCTGCCGACCACCCATCCCTACATCGAGAATTTCCTCGAGCACCGCAAGGGGCTGGAGAAGCAGTGGAATGCCATCCGTATCGTGGTGGAGGCGCCCGAGGGCCAGGGCGTGTTGAGCGCCGAATATCTCGAGACGCTGCGCAAGATCAGCGAGCGGGTGTTCCTGATCCCGGGCGTCGAGCGCGGTTACATGTCGTCGCTGTGGACGCCGGCGACCCGCTGGTACGCGGTGACCGAGGACGGGCTGGACGCCGGTCCGGTCATTCCCGACGACTACGACGGCTCGCCCGCAGCGGTCGCCCAGGTCAGGGCCAATCTGGCCCGTTCGGCCTATGTCGGTTCGCTGGTCGCCGGTGATTTCCGTTCCAGTGCGATCGACGCGCCGCTGATGAGCCGCGATCCCGAGACCGGCGGCGCACTCGACTATGGCCGTCTCTCCGAACGGCTGGATCAGTTGCGCGACGAATATGCCGCCCAGGGCGTCACGCTTCGCGTCACCGGCTTTGCCCGCGTGCTGGGCGAGATGATCGGCGGCGTCGAGACCATGCTGGTCTTCTTCGCCCTGGCGATCGCCGTCTCGGCCGCCATCCTGCTGCTCTATACCCACAGCCTGCGGGCGACCGGGCTGGTGGTCGGCTGTTCGCTGGTCGCGGTGGTCTGGCAGCTCGGCGCCGCCGCCCTGATCGGCTATGCCCTCGATCCCTATTCGGTGCTGGTGCCCTTCCTCGTCTTCGCCATCGGCATGAGCCACGGCGCCCAGAAGATGAACGGCGTCACCCAGGACATCGCGCGCGGCACGCCGCCCCTGATCGCCGCGCGTTTCACCTTCCGCCGCCTGTTCCTGGCCGGGCTCGCCGCCCTGCTCTCCGATGCGGTCGGCTTCGCCGTGCTGTTCCTGATCGAAATCGATTCGATCCGCCAACTGGCCCTCATGGCGAGCCTCGG
>NZ_JBAZKR010000046.1:0-34401 GCF_041650655.1 Zavarzinia sp. | reverse complement strand
GGCGCACAACGAACCCTTGCTCCCAAGCCAGATAATTGGGCTCCTCATGATGTTGCATCTCCTATGCTCGCCGCCTAAAATGCCCCGCGGATACCCCGTGGGCAGCCGGCGAAAGTCGGGTTGGCGGTCGTTCCGTCAACGGTTGCGGCGGTGCCAGCCGCCGCGACTCTGCCCCATTCGATTTTAAAAGAGCGATCGCGGCCGCTCCGGCGCGTGACCGCCAAGAAAAAACGAACCGCCGACCTAGCCGCGAAACCGCGCCGGCCGCAGGCTGCGGCGAATGAACTCCAACACGTCGCCGCGCGGCAGCCGTCGTCCGCCATTGATTCTAGCCTCGCACAGCGAGCCTGATTTAATCATACGAATGACCGTTTTCTCGCTGACTGACAGCACGGCGGCTACCTCGCCGATCGAGAGGTACAGTCGGTCAGGTAGCCGGCGCTCGGCGTCGGCCACGACGCGCTCGCGCGTCTCGCGCTCGTAGGCCGCGATCCGCTCAGTCGGCGTGAGTTGCATGCGACTTCTCGATGCCATACCGCCCCAATATTTTCAGCGCGATCGGGATCGATCCGATCCGCACGCTCGCGCCCTGTTTGCCGTTCCCGAACCGCGCCAGCACGTCGGCCAGGAACGCCCGATCCGGCGCGTCGAGGTTCGGGAGATCCAGCGCCCGCCCGATCCGCGCCTTAACCTGATGCCGGTGCAGCGCCATCGGCTTGAGCGCGTTGATCGTTTTGTTTCCTTGGCCCCGCGTCGCCGGCACGGCGAACCCGAATTTTTTGCGGCAAAACGCCATGAAGTCCTCGCCGCTCATCTCGCACAACTGCCGCAGCGTTTCCAGCGCGTAACGCTGCGCCGACGACGACAGCAGGTCCGCGCCGTGGCCGCGCGCAGTCGGAGCCTTAGCCTTGCGATTCCGGGTACACGAATTCGAACTCGCGGCGAGTTCTCCGTTCATGTCCCCGTCATTCCCCCCGTCATTCCCGCGAACGCGGGAATCCACGCCTTTTTCCGGATCCCGGCTTTCGTCCGGAGCACGGTTTTTTCTTTCGTCATTCCCGCGAAAGCGGGAATCCACGCCTTCCCTGTACTTCCCGAGCTGCTCGTCCAGCCAAACGAACAACCGCCCCCACCCGCGCGCGTCGAGCCCCTTGCTCGACCCCTGGCCCGACGCCGCGCGAATGATCGACCGGCACTCGGCCTCGACGTCGGCGCGCGGCACGCCGGCCAGCCGCGCCAGTTCCGTCATCAACGCCTGCCACCGCCGCACGTTGGCGGTGTAGGCGCTGCCGATCGCGGGCAGTTGTTGCGCCGTGTTCACGGCTGCAAATCCGTCTTTTTTTCTCCGTGACCCTCGTCGTCATCCGTGGTGGAGACAATAAAATCAGGGCTTCCTTGATCGGGAGAGTCGTCGTCCTCGCCCTGGTTCAATAGATCGCCCGGCGCCGGCGTCGGCAGCGGCGCATCCTCGCCTAAATCATCCGGCAGCACCTGCACGATCGCCGTCACCGCCGCCACGATCGCCGGCGCGACCGGCACGCCGGCCGCTTGCAGAATCAGCATCGCCGCGATGACGACGCCGGCGATAAATTTCTTTTTCAAATACCACGGGCGTGGGCCCTTCACTTTGTTTACGACCTGTTTAGCGTTCATTTAACCCTCCGTTAATTGTCATTTCGACCGAGGCTTCCGAGCGGAGGAATCCCTCTCGAAAGGGTTTTCTCTGTTCCGACGCGCGACGCGTCGTCAGTCGAAATGACATTGTTTGATTCGCATCACCTACGCTTGTTTTGTCATTCCGACCGAGGCTTCCGAGCGGAGGAATCCCTCTCGAAAGGGGTTTCTCCGTTCCGACGCGCGACGCGTCGTCAGTCGAAATGACATTATTTGATTCGCGTGTATTCGCGTTCATTCGCGGTTCACCTCTTCCCGAAAATCAACGTCCGAAACTCGTCCATCGGCCACGCCGGGCCTGGATCGATTTTCCGGAACGGCGCAATATCATCATGGCCGATGATTTCACTCAGCGGGTATTCGGCGAATAGCGCCCGCGCCACGGCGGCGCAGGCGAGGACTTGCGCCTCGGGGTATTTCTGCCAGCCGCGCTCGACCGTGTCGTTTTTGTGGACGGCAACGACGACGTCGTCGTCGGCCACCAGCGTTTGACTCGGCGTGCGCCAGTCGCCGTTTTTCAGCGTCAGCATCCCCGCGTTCACCAGCTCGATGCCGATCGACAACTCATTGAGGTTGTCGAACCCGTTCCACCGCGATTTTCCTGCGTGCCAGGCGCAGCGGTTGAACGGCACGAGCTGCGTAATTTTCCCGTCGCGCCCGATGACCAGGTGCGCCGAGGCCTTGCTCTGCGCGCTCGTCAGCCACGACACCGCGCCGGCGGCAGAGCCTCCGGCCGTGTAGTGCAGCACGAGGTACTGCGGCGTTATCGTTCCGCCCATGTTGGGCGTGGGTAAAAAATCGACGTTGTGGCCGTCCTGCATTAAATGATGTTTGTCGATGTACATCATGACAGCACCCACGCAAATATTTTCGCGGCGAAGTAGGTTTTTACCGCCCAGGCGATAATCGCGATGAGCAGGATGCCGCCGGCGAGGGCGGCGGAAGATAAACAACCGAGCCGTTCCTCTTTTGTCGTTTTCATTTTTTAACTCCTATCCGCCGGCGCGGCGATCGCGTCGAGAATTGTTTGCCCGATCCGCAGCGCGTAATAGTTCGCGCTGTCCGGCCGCCCCTTGGCCGCGTCCAGGAACGCCTGGACGTCGAGCGCGGTCGCTCCAATAAGGCGCAGCGTGGGCATCGACTGAGGCTCAGGGTTTGAGGCTTCCGGTTTTTTCCTCTCATTTGAGGAAAGAAAAGAGGAAGGGTTTTCGGATTTAGAGAGGGATTTCTCCGCGGCCGTCGAAATGACAGGTTTGACCGATTGCGCCATCAGTCGCTTTCTCATCGCCGCGACTTGCTCGTGCGCGGCGGTCTGCTGATCCTCTGTATTTGTCATTCCGACCGACGCGGCGCTTCGCGACGGAGCGGAGGAATCACTTTCGGATTCGGAGAGGGATTTCTCCGCGGCCGTCGAAATGACCGGTTCGGCCAGCCGCGCGATCGGCTTCGTTTTATCTGGCGTGGGTTTCCCTCCCGCGCCGCCAAGGGCCGTGGCGATATATTTATTTTTCGCATACGCCTCTTCCGCCTTGCGCGTTTTTTCCGCGCGCAATTTGCGCTGATAGGCGTTGTGGCATTCGCGGCACTCGCCGCTTCCCGGATAAACTTTGTTTTCGGGCGTTCCCACACGCTCGCACGTGCGGCAAATCCGTTCGCCCTTTTCGTTTTTCATGATAGCCTCCCGTTGCTTGGTTGGTTGGTTGGTTTTTGTCATTCCGACCACGCTCCGGAGCGTGGAGGAATCGCTTTCGCTTTCGGAAAGGGTTTTCTCCGCTCCGTCGCGCGGCGCGACGTCGGTCGGAATGACAGTGACAGGTTTCGGTTTTGCTCGCCCTGCCGGCCGGTGCGCCGCCAGGTCGAGCGGATACCGCGCGCCGTGCGTTTTTGGCGTAAATCCATCCGGCATTTTTTGTTTCCGCTCCGGCGGCGGCGTGGGTTTGTTCGAGTCTTCGAGATCCTTGTCCGGGCACTCGACCAGCGACTCCCGGCAGGTCGCGCATTGGCGCCGACCAGCCTCTTTGTAGTCCTGGCACTGGTTCTGATTTTTCGTAAACAGATGGAAGACGGGACACTTAAATATCACGGCGTCACCCCCGCGTAACGGGCGATCTGTATCCCGATCAGTATGTCGATCGCCAGCAACGCGGCCACGAACAGCCCGCGCTCGACGCGTAGGACGCGCTCGTCGCCGTCGATCAACGCCAGCAATAGTCGCCTCATGTCATCCTCCCGATTTTCCCCTGTGCCGCCCGCCACGCCGGGCACTCGGCCGGTTGGCCGCAGTGTTTGCAGCCGGCCGCCGCGTCGGCGACCTGATGCAATTCGGCGCGATGGGCCAGGTCCGCCCTCGCCGATTGCTCGTGCAGCAACCGGCGTAGATCATCTATTTCCTGCCGCAGATCCTCGGTGCCGTCGCGTTCGGCGCTGTCAATGCGGCGTGCGCTGTCAATCATGATTCCACCTCATTTTCTGTCATTCCGACCACGCTCCGGAGCGTGGAGAAATCGCTTTCGGATTTAGAGAGGGATTTCTCCGTTCCGGCGCGCGGCGCGCCTTCAGTCGAAATGACAAGGAGATCGACCATTCCGTCGCCGTGGCATTTGGGGCATCCGGTTTGATGCGGCTCACGGCCGCCGCATTGCGGGCAGCGGACCAGTTTCATTTTCGGCAGCGTTTTTGGCCCGCCGAATCCCAGGCGGTGCAGCACTTGCGCCGCGTGGCGGTCGGCGTCGGATAGCTCTTTACTTGGCATCGGAAACCCACTTTTCCAGCGCCTCTTGAATTGATTTTCCGCAATAGGTTTTAGGCCCGCTCATCTCCCGAACGTAACTGTCGGCTACGGTAAAAATCACTTGATCGGGATCCCTATCCTGATCGATCGATAGTAAAATCGAACTGTCAACGTTTCGTGCGAGGCTCACGGTGCGGACCAATATTTTTTCAATTGCTTTTAGAATGATCTGTTCGCTATCCATCACTGTTCCTTTCCGCGAATCGCGGCAGTGATGCCGCTCTTACCGTTTGCCCACGCCGCTTGATTTGATCCCGCCAGTTTGTACGGCACCCGGTCCGCGTATTCCGCCTGCTTGCCCTTGTTCCACTGCTGGACGGGCCGGTAGTAGCCGACGATGCGGGAGTACACTTCGGTTTTATGCTTGCATGGCATTGAGGACGCTCATTTCGATCAGATCTTTCCAGCCGTATTTTTTGGGGCAAAACGACTCGCTATCCGAACCATTACCTTTGCACATAGAACAAAGGCTTATTTCGGCCCTTTTTCCGAAGGCAATGCTGTCGGGGTCGCCGCACACCAGCACGGGAGCCACATTCGTTGGCCGATGCAAAGGCTCTGCAATCACTTTCCTCAAGCGCCTCATCGGCACCACGAGCAGCCCGCTTCTATCCGCACGCACCTGCACGTTATGCGGGCCGTGACCGCGCCAGGTGTTCACCAGTTCGCAGAATTCGCCGGCACCGCGAGCGCGGCCGATGATGCGGTAAACGCGGCCGGTTACCTTAAGCATCACTGTCATTTCCCCGCCTCCGTGTCTTCTGGTTCTTCTGGATTCCCGCTTTCGCCGGGAATGACGAAACCTTCCGCAGCCGCCTCAGCGGCAGCACCAGCAGCCCCGACCGCTCCGCGCAGACCAGCACGTTGTGCGGCGCGCGGCCGCGCCAGGTGCAGCCCAATTCGCACCGCTCGCCCGCGCCGATCGCGCGGCCGACGATGCGGTAAAAACGGCCGGTGTGGCTAAACATGATTGGTCTCGTTCGATTCGCGCCTGCCCTGAGCCCTGTCGAAGGGTTCATTCGCGTTCATTCGCGGCTGATCGCCCAGATCCATCTGCCCCAGCAGCCGCGCCGCCTCGTCGCCGCCGACGAGCGCGCGCACGCGCCGCGCCAGCGACCCGATCTTTTTCGTCAGGGCGACGGACTCCTTCCGCAGCTCCTCCGGATCGTCGATCCAGTAGTACCCGCCCGTCGGCGACGCGCCGATCGGGCAGCCGTGAGTTGTCACCAGCGAGGCGATGACTACGCGCACTTCGCGGTCGGAGATTCCGGTGGCCGCGACGAGCGCCCGACGCGCCAGGGCGCGCTCGCGTCCGCGGTGATTGACCTGTAGCAGGTCGGCTATCCGGCGCTCGATTGGAGCGGCCGTCCGGCCTGGCCGCGGCGGGAGCGTCATGGTTTGTTGCGTCGTTTGGATCATCATCGCCTCGCTTCGAGCGACCACCCTTTTTTTTTGCGATTCCATCGGTCGCGATTAGGCCAAAAAAATCTCACCGCGCTAATGCATTTCCGGCCGCTCGCGGCCCCCGCCCCGCGGGGGCGAGGACCGTGAAGGGCCGTCATGCCATGCGGCGACGGCGGTTTGCCTCCTCGGACTCCAACTCGGCCGTGAGGCGGCCCAGGCCGTTCAGCCAGGCGGCCGTTGCGCCCTTGCTGAACTGTTTTATTTCGCGCGGGGCCTTGCCGCGCCAGGCCCGCCGCAAGTGCTTTGATTTTTTCGCGTTCATGATCTCTCCTTTTCGGGCCTCGCCGCCGCCTGTTCGGCGGCGATGGTCAGCGACGTTTTCACCTCGCAGGTTTCGCGCGGATCGGCCCAGCGATAGCCCGCCGCCGTAATCACCTCGGCCGGTTTCGCCTCCAAAATTTCGAGGCGAACGCGCTTGATGATCTGCACGGCGTCGGCATGTCCCAGTCCCTCCAGGCGCACGATCGCCTGCTCCTCGGTGTGTTCGGCGTCGATCGGCACCAGGTGTTTAGGCTGGAAATGAAAGGACACCGCGCCCCACTGGAAATTCGCCGATTTTTTCGTCCATCCGCCGCGCAGCCGTTCCGCCGCCGCGCGGATGCGCTTTTTCAGCGCCGCGATCATCGCCTTCTCGGTTTTCTCGATTTTTTCAAAGGCCGATTTCGCGCGGGCGATCGCCCCGTCGCGATCGAGCGCCGCCTGGGCGATGACGCGCTCGCTGTCGCCGATGCGGCGCAGCGCCTCGTCGATGTGCGTTTCGTTCCACGCGGTCAATTTGGCCGGCAGCTCGACGGTGGCGATGGGGTTAGCCGACATGATTGGCCTCCGTCTCGGTCATTCCGACCGAGGTCGTCCGAGCGGAGGAATCGCTTTTTAATTCCGAAAGGGGTTTCTCCGTTTGCCCGCGAGACGCGGGCGCAGTCGAAATGACAGGGGCGGGGGCATTCACCGTCCACCGCGCCTCAATATGCGCAATGACCGCGTCGATGTTGGCAATCGCCACGTCTGACTCGCTCTGCTCGCGCAGCGCGCGCAAGCTGCGTAACGTTTCAGCAGCCATCGCCGGGATGAGGTGATCCCGCAATTCGCGTTCATTCGCGCCTGCCCCGAGTCTTGTCGAGGGGTGCATTCGCGGTTCGACCCACAAATAAATTTTTCGTAATTCATCAGCCCGCCGCTCGCAGTGGCGCGCGGTGTTCTCGACGCCCAGATCGCGCAGCCGCGCGGCCGCGCAATCCAAGGTGGTCGAGAGGCCGATGGCCTGACTTGTCGTGATCTGGATCGGGCGCAATAGATTGATTTTCATGTAGCCTCCTAAAAATCAGCCGGGGTGCGCAGGCGCACGGCGGCGGCGATGGTTTGGGCGTTGCAGGGTTGCGGTTTGCGCGACCGCAGTTGGAGGCCGCGCACATCGATCGCCGTCTGCACGATCGCCCGCATCGAGGGGAACGCGTTCACGTCGGCAAAGAACTTCACGCCGTCGTCGGTGATGTCCGGCAGAATCTGCGTCACCACCCGGCGCACGTCGTCCACGTCCACCTGGTCGATGACCTTCGGGATGCCCAGGTGCGATACGTGCGTGAACGACGAAAAATCCTTGATCCGGTCGAACGTCTCCGAATCGACGCGCTTGCCCGCGCTGATCGTGTCTTTCATACATTCGTGGCCGATCACGGCCACGCCGCAGTGCGCTTGTTCGACGATCGCGGTGAGGAATTCGAAGCAGCGGAACCGCAGCATCTGGCCGTCGTTGACGACCACGAAGCGCGGCCGCGCCCGCAAGTTGTCGATAATCATCCGCGCCATCCGCGAAGGAGCCCAAAACCGCTCGTCGCCCTTGCCCTCCAGGAGCCGCAACAACTCGGCGATAAACCCCTTCGGCTGGCCCAGGCCATAGCGCAGCATCATGATCAGCGACCCTTTTGGGTCGCGGGCCGCGAACTGCTCGGCGGCGAACGTCTTGCCGCAGCCCGGCGCGCCGTAGATCACGGCCATGCGCTGGCCGTGTTTCGCCATTTCCAGCGCTACGGTTACGGCCTGATAAACAGGCGTTTCAACCGCGTTCAAATGGTATTTATGCTGCTCGGTTTTTTCGTGCCGCTCCAGAAATTGCAGCACGTTGCGCGCCAGATTTAAATTGTCTCCCTTGTACGTGCCGGCCAGAAACAGGTTGATCGTCGCCCGGCTCATGCCGGTGCCGGTGGCAACGTCGCCCTGGCTGCGCGTCGCTGACGCGCCCAGCCAATCGAACGCCTTCGCGCGCGCCAGTTCAATCAGGTCGGCGGTGTTCGGCGCGGTGGTCGTCACTACGTTCAATTCTCCCATATCAGTCTCCCTCTGTTTGGTTGGTTGGTTGGTATAAGTCCTGCCAGCGCATGTCCGGATCGGTGGCGCGATCCGCGGTGCGGGTTGTCTCCGTTGTCATTCCGACCGAGAGCGTCCGAGCGGAGGAATCGCTCTCCAAAAGGGTTTTCTCCGCTTGCCCGCCGCTGGCGGGCGCGGTCGAAATGACAAAGAGTGGGTTTTCCCCTCTGTGTTTCTCCGCGTCCTCTGTGGTGATACTCCGGAACATCTCGCCGGCCAGTTCGCCCGCGCTCGGCCCGTCCGGAAGCGGCGCCGGCGCGTTCGCCGCCGCCCGCATTTCGTATTCCGCGAACTCGCGCAGCTTCCGTCCCGCGTCCGTCCCGAACATCGGGTCGATCACCGGCGGCGCGGCCGGCGTCGGGTTGTCGTCGCGCGCCGCCGTCGTCCCCTCGGCGCGCAGCAGGCGCAGTTCCAGTTCGCGTTCCTTCAAACTGATCCGCGCACCGGACAAATCGCGCGCCAGTTTCCGCGCGGCCTTCCGGTCGTTCATGATCGACCGGTATTGCCCCTCGTTTTGGAACTGCGAGGCGCGCTTGTCGGCCAGCGCCACGCACAGCGGCGCGTCCTTTTCGTCGTGGACGTAAATTTTCGCCAGGTCGTCGGGGTCGTAGTAGACATGCACCCGGCGGCACACGTCGCCGCAGATTTCCGGCGCGCGGTACAGGTTGCCGCAAATTTCCAGTCCGTCGCGGGTCACCAGCGTCGATTTCCGCATCAAGAAGTAGCGCAGGATTTCGGCCGCCGGTTTGCGCACCGCCGTCAACCCGATCTCCTCGTTCCAGACCTGGTTCGGGCTGCGGCCGTTCATGCCGTCGCCGTTCTGCACCGTGTTGTGGTACTCGGTCTCTACCCAGCGCGCGAACTCGGCCTCGACCTGTTCGATCGTCGGGATCAACGCCGTGTCGATGCCGTTTTTCAATTCGCGCTCGCCCGCGAGCATCGTGTCGCGCAGCAGCTCGGGGACGCTCGCCGCGTCCTTGCCGCAGTAGGTCGGCCACTTGCGGGCGAACTCGTTGGCCACCTGTTTGAAATGCCGTTCGATCACCTTCGACTGTCCGTGAAACGGCGCGACCGCCGTGAATTCGACGTCGAGCAGCGCGAACAAACCTTTCAACTCGGAACTGCGGTAGTTCTTGAATTTCGGGTGGTGCGAACCGGCCAGGAAGTGCTTCGCCGTGAAGTCCTTGCCCCAGTCGAACTTGATCGTTTTCGGGACGCCGAACCGCGACGCCATTTTGTAAAACGCCCGGTTGATCGTCTCGCCGTTCGGGTGGTGCGAAAACTCCGTGCCCAGAAAACGCCGCGCCTTCGCGTCGTGAAACGCCGTCAGTTGCGGCCGGTAAATCACCCACCGCACCGGCCGGCCGGCCTTGTCGCGCTGTGTGACTTTTTTGCAATGGATGTCGAGCTTGTGATGATCGGCGGTCGCCACATCCATCGGCAGCGCGTCGTCGTAGCGCAGCCGTAGCGACGGGTCGTATTTGCGCTCGAACGTCTTCGGCCCCGCGTGGTACGTCCGCGCGCGCTCCATCTCGACGCTGCCGAGGTAGGCGTGTACCGCCGACGCGCTTGGCGGCATCTCGCGCCGCTGCCGATATAATTTGATTAGCCGGTCGTAGGCCTGCGCCTTCGACTGTTGCAGCACGCAATAGATTCGCACCAGCTCTTTTTTGTCGTCGGCCGTCAACGCCGAGTACCCGGCGCGGTTGCCGTAGGCGTCGACCAGCGCGCTCGCGCCGCCGTTGGCGGTCAGTTCGTGAATCCAGCGGTAAAGGCTCGTGCGGCTAAAATCCTTGCCGATGCAGAATTCGTCCATCAACGCGACGGTCCCCGCCGGGTTGCCGCGCGCGGCCGCGAACTCTTTCCACTCGTTGATGGACGCCAGTTTTTTCAGCGCGCCCGCGCGGGCCCACGCTGGCAGGCTGGCCAGATACCGTTCCTCGGCCAGCCGCGCGTCGCCGTCAACCGGCGTGATCGCCGGGCCGTGTACCGCGAGGTATTTCGTTTGCGCTTTTTTCGGCAGCGAAAAAAGATTGATTTCGACCACCACGCCGCCGCGCCCGCCGCGCCCCGCCACCTCGCGCGAGTCGTACCGCGCCAACTCGCGCCGGATCGTCGCCGCCGATTTGCCGAGCAGCTCGGCCGCCACGGCAACCGGCAGCCAGAGGCCGAACCCATCACAACGCCCCGCCGACAAATCGCCCGCCGCGGTTGCAGACGTCGAGGCCGCTGACAGGGAGGGCGTCAGGGGTAAACGATCGCTGCGGGCGATTTGTTCGCAGGGCGTCATGTTTTCTGGGGACATGACCCGAATGGCACTTTGCGGTTCGGTATCGTGTCCCCGGAAAACGATTTGTTCGCGGGGCGTCATTTCGCATCCTTTAAAAGAGCGCGCCGCGCGGCGGCCGCGCGGTCGGCGATCCGTTCGCCTTCGATCTGGCACCGGCCCAGCTCGGCATAAGCGCGGTCGGCCGCGCCGGACACCACCCACGGCGACCCGGCGAATAGTTTGTCGAGCGGCTCGGCGCTGCCCAGGATCCGGCACAGACACACCAGCACGTCGGCCGGCATCCGGTTGGCGTTGCTCTGCGCCACCCAGGCGTTGAGTTGCACGTCTGAAATTTTTCGACCGAGTAGGTACGTCAGTTGTTCGGCGATTTGGTAGCGCGACAGCGGCGACCGGTGCAGCAACGCCGCCAACGAGGCGGTCGCATCATTTAATAGCGACGCCAACGCGCCGGGAACCGGACCGATGGCCAGGTCCAATTGATTCGCGCCGGCGCGACGGAGCGTCATGCCGCCACCGCCGTCATTTTCACCACGGAGAACACAGAGGAACGCAGAGGAATAAAAAGGTTTTGTTTCTGATCTCTTTTAAGGAATTGAATTCGCGCCGCTCCTGTCCTCCCTCCGCGTTCCTCGGTGTCCTCTGTGGTGAATGCCTTTTGCGCCGTCATTCCCGGCGAAAGCGGAAATCCAGAAAATTCGGGGCGGGACCCCGCGCCCGCCCCACCGTGCATGAAATGTATTTTGTTGACGTTCTGGCAGGCGCGGGGACCTGCCCCTACAATAGCGGCCTTTGCCGCGATCCGAATCGTCTGGTAGAATCCGCCATCATTTAATACAGAGGGGAGCCTATGGACATCTACGATGCGGGTAACGTGGTGAGCTACCGGTTCCGCCGCCGCGACCGCGTCTACCTGGTTTCGGTCAGCCCCGCGCCGCCGACCGGCGGCATGGTTTACCGCGACGAGGAGCGGTTGAATTACGTTTTGGTGACGCTGCTGTTCCCCGGAATCGGCGCGAAGGTGCTCGAATTCAAGGGCCGAGGCTATCCCGTTTTCAACCGCGAGGAAACCATTTTTCCGTCCTACGTCTTCTGGGTCAACGACATTTCCGCCGAGTCCGTTCCGTACATTTCCGAAAAACTCGGCGTCGATAAAACCACGGCCGGTCTTGTCGCCTCCGCCATGCGCCACTACGCCAAGCTTCAACTCAGCCGGAGACGGATTGGCGCGGAACGAATTGGCGCGGTGTGAACCCAAATTGCGCTGGCTGCGCGCCAAGAACCATCCGGAACTGATCGATGGTGTAGCCGCAAACGATGACGTGGTCTCCATTGATGTCTGTTTTCCGTCCGACTGCGATGTCGGCCAGATCGACGACGCGATGCCGCGAATAGCGGCGCCGCGCCGTCTCCGTCTTACCGCATCCCGGCGGCCCGTAAAAAAACAACCGTGCCATGTTTCTTCTCCCGATTGGTTGGTGGTCGCTAAAAACCTGTCACTCAATGCCGCGTCGGCATGTAAATTTCCCCCCGAAAATAGACATTGCGTTTCGGACAAAAAAAAGGAAAAATGTGGGCCGTCAACCGGATGAATTATCCGGATGTCTTGATCTTTGGGCTGACGGCCCGAATGCAAGGGAGATAGAGATAGTCTATGGGTCTGCCGCGCGGGACGCGGCTCTGGGGGCAATTTGCTTCTGGGGTGGAACTCGCTGCTGCTGCCGGCCTGATTTTTCTTGGGCATCATGGCCTCGTTTTTAAGTCTGCGAGGCCAAGGATAAGGGTTTCCTTAATACGTGTCAAGCATTAAATACGGATTAGCGTAAGTTTTTTATGAACCCGTTTGCCGAACGACTAAGGGCTGCAATCCGGCGATCGGGCAAGAAAAAAAGCCAAATCGCCGATGCCGCAGGTATGTCCGCAGTTCAACTCAGTCAATATTTAGCCGGAAATTACGTCGCCAAAGCGGAAGTTGCTGCCCGCTTGGCTGCCGCGCTCGGGGTTCAGGTGCGTTGGCTGATGGACGGGACGATCGAGGAGAAAACACCGTCAGTCACGATTCTCGCGCCCGGATCAAAGCCGGAAAAAATGAACAAGCGGCAGACTGGAACCTATTATTTGTTGCCGCTGATCTCCGGCGAGGCCGCCGCCGGAAGCCCGTCCGAGGTCGATGAATTGCAGGTCGAGGACTGGATACCATCCATCTTCAATTCGGATTGGTGCCCACATCCTGACCGCACCGTTTGCGTCCGCGTTCGCGGCGATTCGATGGAACCGACAATTCCCGATGGTGGTCTGGTGGCCGTCGACCTGGAGCAGCGTGATCCGCGCTGTCTGCTGGGTAAGATCGCAGCCATCCGCCACGATGGCGGCGTAGCGATCAAGCGGATTTTTCAAGCCGAAAACCACGCCTGGGTTGCTAGGCCGGACAATCTTTCATCCTCTGAAATATTCGTTTTTACCCCTGATGAAATCGTTGAAAAGATCGTCGGTAAAATTGTTTTTTGGTGGGGGAAAAGTTAAACAGCAACGGCCTACGAATCGTAGGCCGCTGCGTCTAGTGGTGGCGTAAGGCGGACTAGATGTTGGTGCAGTTGTAGTCGCCGCCAGGTCCAAGCGCGGGTTGGCAATCTAAAAAGTCATCCCTAGTATTCTCATTTAAATAACAGTCCGCGATCGCCTGATGCAAAGACTCATGGCATCGGTAACTATCGTCCTTCCAGTCGTCGGCGCAGCCTCCGCTCTCGCCACAATCGGCTAAATTGCCATACCAGTCGGCGTCGAGCGTTTCGATACAGGCCATATAAATGGCGTATGGACCCCAGGTCTCCGGCTCTGTATCTTTATAATAGACGATCGCCCCGCACTCATCCGGCACGCCATCTGCCGGATACTGATACTCGCACATCGCCCAGACCTCCCAGCACTCCATTTCATCGTCATCGTCATCGCCGCTGTCGTCATCGTCGGCCGCGTCGTCGTCGCCGCTGTCGTCATCGTCGTCAGCCTGCGGAATGCCGCCGTCGTCGTCGTCGTCGTTCGCCTTGCCCGACATCGAGCAGGCCGCCAGCGCCAGCGCCAACAGCATCAGTAGCGCCCATTTCACCATTCTCAATTCACCATTCTCAATTATCCGTTTCATCATCCGATCCTCCTGTTTTGTCATTCCGACCGAGTGCCGCCGAGTGGAGGAATCCCTCTCGAAAGGGTTTTCTCCGTTCCGCCCAAGGCGTCAGTCGAAATGACATTGTTTATTTGCCGCCGATTCTCGCGCCCGTACCGCGCCACCTCGGCCACCGCGATCTGGTGGCTGTGCGCCGCGTCGGTCGCGCGCAATTTTCCCCGGTAAATCTGCACCCGCAGCGTCTCGGGCGACAAACCCAGAATCGCCGCCGCGCCCGTCGTGCCTACCGCCGGCAGCTCCACTGCCGGACCGCCGTAGTTCGCGCGGATCAGCGCCGCCGCGCGCCGCGCGCCGGTTACCGTCGTCGTCGTCAACGGCCGCCACGCCACGTCGGCGTAGCCGACGATCCATGACCGCGCGCCGTCGCGCCACGCCCAACAATACGCGCCGGCTACCGTTTGGAACAAGTGCAGCTCGCCGGTCAACTCCACGCGCATCACAGTACCGGCTCGGCGCACAGCGCCGAGTACGTATGCTCGCCGTCGGCGACGACAATCAGCGTGCCGCCGCGCGCCCGCAGCGGCGAGCAGACCAGCACGTCGCGGCCGTCGATTTCGGAGCGCACGGCCGGCCGCCCGTTCGCGGCGCCCGCCAGAAAATCGGCGATCGTGTCGCGCGACTTAACTAGTTCCTCGCCGTCGTAGTAGATCGACGCGGCCCGCGCGAGTTGGGTCAGTTCGTGTTCGGTCATTTTCCCCTCTCCTTGCCCGCGCGGGCCGGTTTCTCTTTTCGTCATTCCCGCGAAAGCGGGAATCCACGCCACCTTCACCGCCGGGCCGCGCCGGCGGTCTACCGATCGGTCATTTAAAACCCCGCCAACTCCACTAGCGCCCGCCGGTCTCCGGCGCCGCGCCCGGCTGCCGCGTTCGTCGCCGCCACCAGGTCGGCGAATTGGCGGTATGTATTAATGTTGCGTGCCGCCGCCGCCACCGCGCGGCGCAGCGCGTCGCCAAGCGCTTGCGGCGTCCGCGCGCGGTAGCTGTTCGCCGGCCGCACGTGCCACGGCAGGTTGTGGCCGTAGGCCGCGTGATCCGACAACCGCACCTCGGCCGCGTTCAATTTAATGTAGGCGCTGCGCGTCGTGGCGCTGTGGGTCACCGCCGCGCCCAGCGTTGCGCCCAGTTCGTCGGCCAACGCGGCGATGCCGCCACTGTGATACGCCGCGTTCAACCGTTCGTCGATCGCCTGAATCTGTTGGGCTGCCTGGGCCATCGTCACTTCCTCCGTCGTTACATTCACACTATAAACGCTGCCGTTTATGGTGTCAAGGCTTTTTTGTATTTATTTTTTTACCTCCCGCGCCGCGCCCTTTTCGGGCGGCGGATGACTTCCATTTGCAAATCAATATCTTACGCGATTATTCCGGCAAACGAGATGGCTAATCGTTATAAATCAGCTACTTGCACGGTATTTTAGGACAAACCAGGACAAAAGGTGACAGCTCGGACACGCCCCGATTTAAACGCGGAAACCTGTGCTATAGCTCGGCTCGTCCGTAGCCTCCTTTGTTTGTTTGTTGGCTGGTTGTGTGGCGCGGGCGGCGGGGCGACTCGCCGCCCGCAAACTCGAACGAAAGGAACCAAATGGACCCGGCCGGAATTCTCAGCCCCGAAATCGTCAAGGCGTACGGTTCCGCCGGCGTCGCCGGCATCCTCGCGCTGGCCCTGCTGCTCGTCGTCGTGATCGTCGTCGCCGCCGCGTTGCGGCTGTCAAAGCAGCAGACCGGCCAGGTGCGGATGCTGCAAGACCATCACACCGCCGAAATGGCGCTGTGGCAGCGCGCCCTCGACCAATTCCAGTCCGGCCAGATCCGCATCGCCGACGCGCTGACGACGCAGAGCGACGCCATCACCAGCCTCACCGCCAGCGTCGGCACCGAGGCGCTCAACCAGATCCGCCTCGGCGCGGGCACCCAGATTCTCGACGTCTCCCGCAAACTCGAAAAATTCGCCGACTCGCTCGACCGCATCGAGACGGCGCTGGTCCGCTACGACGCCAGAATTCAAACCCTGGAGGAAGCCGGTTGATGGACGCCGACACCCTGCGCGAACTCGTGCTGAAATGCATTGCCGCCGAATACCCCGCCGAATTGTGGCGCGGCCGGCTGAACCGCGAAATTGGTAAAACCGCCACCGACGACGAGACCCTGCGCGCCCTGAATTACCTCCGCGACCGCGGCTCGATCGAATGGCGCATGGACGGCGGCACCTACGTTTACCGCCTGACGCCCGCCGGTTGGCGCTCGTCGTACGGCGCGAACCCCGACGTCACCGACCTCGCCGGCGCGATCGTCGACGTGCTCTGCTTGGAATATCCCCATCACGTCGCCGAGCAAACCCTGCTCGGCGCGCTGCTCGAAAAACGCGGCATGTCCGGCGTCTCCACCGGCGATTACGAGGCCGCGATCGGCTACCTCGTGCAGTGCGGCTACGCCGCCGCGCGCGACGCCGTCGCCGCCGCCGGCGAACGCGTCATCGACCGCCGTCGCGAGTACAAACTCACCGCCCTCGGCATCGACCTGGCCGAGGAAAAAATCTCCGACGCGGGAGTGACCCAGGCGTGATGAAGAAAATTGAGAATGCAGAATTGAGAATGGAGAATGCCGGACCCGGACAGGACGCCGCGACCGCCAGCGCCGATGCCGGTAAGAGCGGCATCCCTGCCGCGATCCCGTCTTCTAATTTTCAACATTCTCAATTCTCCATTCAACATTCCTCTTCCCAGCCCGCCGCCTTCGCGCCCGCCCGCCGCCGTGGCGTCAACCGCGCCAGCAGCCTGGCGCAGATGCCGCCTGAAATCTACGCGCAGTTCGTGCGCTGGTTCCGCGCCGGCCGCGGCTACCGTCAAATCCTCGCCGACCTCAACCCGCTCATCGACGCGCACAACGCCGCCGAAGTTCTGACCGGCGACGCGGCCGTGCCGCACATCTCGCTCGGCGCGATTTCGCGCTGGTGGAAGGCCGTCGAGGGCCCCGCCGCGAAAGAGGCGGCCGCGCGCGCCTGCGACGTCGAAAAATTCAAGGCGCAATTAGAGGCCGGCCTGCAAGACGGCGACGCCTCGAAGGCGATCATCAATTTCGCCGAAATGATTGTTTTGAAACGATCCGGCTCGCTGGAAGACGTGCCGATCAAAGACCTCGGGTATTTGCTCACCTCGTTGCAAAACGCCAAGGCGCGGCAGTTCGAGATCGATTTGCAGCGCTCGCGGCTGGCGATCGAAAACGAAAAGCTGCAAATGGCCAAGGAATCCGCCGAGCGCGAACTGGCCAAGCAGCGCGAGGAAGAGGAGCGCAAACGCCAGGCCACCGAACGGCTGCTGGCCGCGACCGGCGCCGATTCCGGCGACAAAACCGCCGCCGTCGTCGGCAAAATCAAGGAAATCTGGGGGTTCAAATGATCCTGCGTCCGGGCCAGGATCCGTTCTACGTGCCGACCGCCGCCGACTATCCGGCGGATGCGGCATGGCATGGCCCCCAGCCGCCGCTGCTCGACCCGCCGCAGGCCGACTGGGTCAGTGATTTGTCGCGCCTGAAAATCGCGCTCAAGGGCCGTCAGGCCGGCTTTTCCTTCGCCGAAATGCTGGCCCAGGTCATCGACTGCGCCGACCATCCGCGCACGAGCTGGGTTAATCTGTCGCGCGGCGAACGGCAGTCGAAAGAGCTGATCGACAAGGCCGCGCTGCACGTCCAGACCATCAACGCCGCGATCGAAATTTTTGCCGGCCAGCCGATTCGCGAAAACGAATTCCGCTACAGCGAAAACGGCATCGATAAATCGGTGAAGCTGCTCGAGGTCGTTTTTAAAAACGGATCGATCATTCGCGGCCTGCCGGCCAACGCCGACACCGCCCGCGGCTTCGCCGGCAACGTCTTCCTCGACGAGTTCGGCTTCCACCCAGACGGCCGCGCCATCAAGGCCGGCGTCGTGCCGATCATCTCGCGCGGCTACCGGTTGCGCCTGGTCTCCACGCCCAACGGCAAAAGCGGTCCGTTCTACGAAATGTGGAGCGACCTGCACGGCGGTTACAGCAAGCACCGCGTCGATATTTACGAAATGGCCGCGCGCAATGTCCACTACCGCCCCAACGTCGCCGAGCTGCGCGCCGCGATGGCCGACGACGAATTGTTCGCCCAGGAATACGAATGCGCCTTCCTCGACGAAATGGCCGCGTTCATCCCTTACGACCTGATCAGCGCTTGCGAATCCGACGACGCCCGCATCGACACCCCGCTGCACGACCTGACCGGCGACGTGTTCGGCGGTTGCGACATCGGCCGCCGCCGCGATCAAACGGTGGTCTGGCTCTGCGAACGCCGGCCCAACGGCGTGCTGCTGACCCGGCAGGTGACGGTGCTGAAAAACACGCCCTTCGCCCGGCAGCTCGAACTGATCGAACCGCTGGCCGCCCGCTGCGGCCGCTTCGCGATCGACGAAACCGGCCTGGGCATGATGCTGGCCGAGGAACTGCAACGCCGCCACGGCGCGCGCGTGCTGCCGGTCACCTTCACCATGCTCGCCAAGGAAGACCTGGCCGTGCGCGCCAAACGCGCGCTGGAGGACCGGCGTTTCTTGATTCCGGCCGCGAATTTTATCCGCGCCGCGTTTCACTCGATCAAACGCCTGCCGTCCGGCGGCGAGCACTTTCGCTTCGATTCGGAACGCGGCGAGGAAACCGGCCACGCCGACGCCTGGTGGGCCGCCTGCCTTTGCAACCAGGCCGCCACGTTGCCGGCGATCAAATTCGAGTATCGCTCCGTCGTCAAGCGCCGTCTCGCCGACTGGCTCGGCGGCGACGGCAAAACGCGCGAATCGCTGCGGCCCGATCCGGGCCGTTACAACCGGCCGGTCGACCGGTCGGCGGGGTTTTAAATGGCCTTTAGCGATTGGCTAAAAGCGTTTCAAAAGGCCTTTCGCGGCACGGCCGGCGGCCGCGTCATCACCGTGCCCAAGGCCGACCGCATCGCGGCCAAGCTCGGCGCCGGTCCCGCCGAAATCTCCGCCGCCATGAAGGGCGCCCTCCACGGCGATCAAGATTCATTCGGCGACCTGTGCGCCATGTTCGACCGCTATTTATTAACCGAAGCGCGTTTGCGCTCGGTGTACGAAAAACGCCGCCGCAAAATCGTCAACCGTCCCTGGCAGGTGCTGCCGTCGGCCGACGACCCGCGCGGCGACGAAGCCGCCGACTTCGCGCACCGCACGCTCGACGCCGTGCCGCGTTTTTCGCGCAAGGTGTTGTACGCGCTGACCGCCGCCATCGGCTACGGCTTCCAGGCGGTGGAACTGGATGGTCATTACGACGGCCAGCGCCTCGTGCTCGACAGCGGCCGCGCCGTACCGGCCTGGGCGCTGCGCCACCCGCAAACCGCGGCCGGCGTGGTCGATAACGACAACTGGGAATTCAAGGGCGAACTCGATTGGCAGCCCGTGCCGCGCGGCAAACTGCTGGTGTGGGAATTGGACGAAGGCGGCAGCTACGTCACCGGCGGCCTCATGTTTCCCGCGCTGTGGGTCGCGTGTTTCAAAAACTTCACGATCAAGGATTGGATTTCTTTCCTTGAGGTCTACGGCGTGCCGCTGCGCCTGGCCAAATATCCGGCCAACTATGACATCAACTCGCCGGAGATCGAGGTGCTCGCCCGCGCGGTCATCGACATCGCCAGCGACGCCGGCGCGATCATCCCCGCCGACATGAGCATCGAGTTCGTCAAGGACATGCTGGCCGGCTCGTCCGAGGCGTTCCAGACCATGTGCGCCTACCTCGACGAATCGCTGGCCGAGTTGTTCCTCGGCGGCACGCTGACCACCAGCGCCGGCGAAAAGGGCGCGCGGTCGCTGGGCGAGGTGCATCAAGAAGAAACGAACGAAATCGTCGATTGGGACGCGCGCGACCTGGCCGAGGTCCTCAGCGACAATCTGCTCAAGCCGTTGGTTATCGGCGCGTTCGGCGAGCGGCCCGGCTACCCGCAATTCACCTTCGACCTGACCCGCATCGCCGACCTGACCAAACGCAGCGTCATCGACACGGCGCTCCTCGATCGCGGCGTCCCGATGCGCGCCGACTATTTTTACGAGACCTACGCCCCCGGCGCGCGCCCCGAAGAGGGCGACGCGGTCATCACCCGCGCCGCGCAACCCGCGCCGCAACAACCGCTGACCGCCGAAGCATCGATGTTTCGGGTACGCAAATTCGAGACCGAAGCGGCCTCGCCGCAATCCTCTGTCCCGGCTTCTTTCGCGGTCTTTGACGCCCTGCAACCGCTGGCCGTCGACCGCCTGGCGCGGCCGTTCGACGCGCTGATCGAGGCGATCGTTGCCGACAATGCGGATTTACGGGTACATGAGGATTTGCGGGGACATGAACCGAGAACTCGCTCCGAGTTCGAATTCGTGTACCCGGAAATCCCATCCGCATCCTTCGCCCGCGAATTCGCTGCCGCGCTCGCGCCGATCCTCTCCGCCGCCGCCCTGGCCGGCATCGCCACGACGAATGACGAAAACCGCGCCAAGGCGCCGGACATTGCCGCCGCCGACGTCTTCGCCCAGGCGATCGATTCCCTGTCCGCGGTTCCCGTAATGGCCGAAAGTTTCGGGGACACGAATTCGAGCCCGCAACGGGCTCTCGATTCATGTCCCCGCTCGACCCCCCGTCCCCGCTCGCCCCTGCTCGGAGCCCTCGACTTCACCGCCGCCGGCGTCGACATCCCGCGCGATGGAAACGGCAAAATCCGCTGGGACAAAGTCGTGCCCGAAAAGGCCTTGGAATTCTGGCGGCGGCTGACCGCCGTCACCGCCAAGCAGGCCGCCGCGCTCGACGAGGCCGCGCGGCGCTATGCGTTTACGATCGCCGGCCAGGAATCGGCCCGCGTCGTCGAGGCCGCCCGCGCCGCCATTGAAAAGGCGCTGGCCGACGGCGGCACCGTGCGCGATTTTTCCAAAACCGTGCGCGCCGCCGCCAAAAGCGCCGGCGTCGCTCCGCTCGACCCCTGGCATTTGAATCTGGTCTATCAACAGAACGTCGCCACGGCGCAGGGCGCCGGCCGCATCGCCGTGCAGCGCGCGCCGGAAACCGTGCGCCTGCTGCCGAAGCTCCGTTACCACGGCGTCGGCGACGACCGCGAACGCCCCGCGCACCGCGCGCTGAACGGCATGGTCAAAGCGGCGAACGACCCGCTTTGGGATACCTATTATCCGCCGTGGGAGTGGCTCTGCCGCTGCTGGGCGACCAGCGAGCGCGACCAGCCCGACGTGCTGCCGCCGTATCTGCCGCCGGTCGCGGAGGGCTTCGCAGCCGGATCGCCCCTGGCGTTCTGGAAACAAATGACTCGTGACGAGGTGACGCAATGAGCCGAGTGAGGATTTGCGGGAACATGAGGATTTGCGGGGACATGAACCGAGAGACCGCTTCGAGGATTTGCGGGGACATGAACGGAGAGGTCGCTTCGGTCTCGAATTCGTGTACCCGGAAATCCCGAATTCGTGTACCCGCAAATCCGATTCGCGGTTGAGGTTTGAAAATGGGAAAAACCTTGCTGACCCTGATCGCCGAGTTGCCGCAAATCATCGGCGGCAAATTGCCCGACCGGATGCACCTGGTGCCGATCGGCCGCTGGTTCGACGCCCGCCGCAATCAGTGGGCCGATTTATCCGCGCCGGTGGTGGAGGCGATTTATTCGCGGCTCATGGCGTCAAAAACGGATCTGCAAATCGACTGGCGCCACCTGTCGGTGACCGGCCAAACCCCCGACGAAAAACGCGTCGGCGGCAAGGCGGCGGCGTGGATCCCCGCCGGATCCTACGAATTGCTGGCCGACGGCATCTGGGGACTCAACCCACGCTACACGGCCGAAGGCGCGGCGGACGTCGCTTCCGGGCAGTACCGCTATTTGAGTCCGGTCATCGCCGATCAATACCCCGACCGGATAACCGGCCAGGTCGGGCCGCAACTCATCAACGCGGCGCTGACCAACTCACCGCTGCTCGACGGAATTAAACCGTTGCTCGCCGAGGCGATTGTCGGCCTCGAAAAATTCAACATCCCAGGAGGAAATTCGATGGAAAAAATTAAAGCCTGGCTGAAGGCGCGTGGCCGCGTGATCGCCGACAACGCCGATGAAGCCGCCCTGATCGCCGAACTCGACGCTCTGGTCGCGTCCGTGCCTGCCGAGCTGGCCAAGGGGCTGGGGCGGAAAACCATGACGATCGCCGAGGCCGTGCCGCTGCTCGATCAGCTAAAAATTCCGGCCGTGCCCGTCGATTTGGCGAAGGCCTTTGGCCGCGAATCGCTGACCGTGGCGGAGGCCGTGACCGAGGTCCTCAAACTGCGCGACGCCTCCAAAAGCACCGACGATGTAAAAAAACTGCAAATGACCGTCGCCGAAATGCAAAGCCGCGAACGCGGCGCGCTGCTCGACGCCGCCATTGACGAAGGCCGGCTGACCGTGGCCGAACGCGGAAACTTCGAAGCCCTGTTGCTGTCGTCCGATTCGACCGTCGTCGCCGCCGCTAAAAAATTATTGGCCGAGCGGCAACCCAGCGGCCCCGCCGCGCCGAAGCTGAAACTCGACGCCAAGGCGCCCGACGCCGGCGGCATCAACAGCGACGCGCTGACGATGGCCGAGGCGTTCGCCGCCGAGTTCAACGTCGATCCCGCGCTCGTCAAAAAAAATCTGAAAGGAACGGGTGAATAAACATGGCCGACCTAACCCAAGCGCGCTTGACCGATCTGACCGATTTTCCGATCGACGGCCAGGCGCCGATCGACGCCGGCGTCGTCGCCTATCCCGGCCTGCTGGCGCTGCTCAACTCCAGCGGCGAGTACGATCCCGACAACCGCGTTTACTGCGCCGGCGTCGTCCTCGATCCGCCAGACCTGCGCGGCTACGACAACACCGACGGCGCCGACGGCGACAAAATCATCCGCTTCCGCCGCCAGGGCAACGCCTGGCTCAACAAGTCGAGCAGCTACGCCCCCGCCGCCGGCGACGAGGGCAAGCCCCTGTTCGCCGAGGACAACAACACCGTCGGCCTCGAACCGTCGGCCGCGACGGCGGCGCCCTACGTCGGAAAATTCGTGCGGCTCGACGGCGACGAGGTCGTGGTCGAGCTCGACCCCGCCGCCGCGCCGTCCGCCGAGGCAATGGCCGCGCGAGCCGTGGCGCCGCTGCAAACCGTGCACGCCGCCGACGCGCTGGTCTTCAACCGCTACCAGAAATATTACCCGGTCGTCGGCGACGGCGGCGCGGTGACGCTGACCGCCGCGTTCCCCGACGGCTCGTATGTCGGCCAGGAGATCACCCTGATCGGCACCAGCAACGCCAACACGGTCGAGGTCACCACGTCTCTCAACAACCTGACCGCCGGCGGACAGCCGGCGACGTTGGCGCTGGGCTGCACGATCACGTTCGTCTGGTACGGCACCAACTGGTGCGAAAAGTCGCGCGGTCTCAACGCGTAACGTTTGTTTGTCATTCCGGGCGAAAGCCGGAACTTAGTTTGCTTGTCATTCCGTGCGAAAGCCGGAATCCAGGAAAGGAAGGAAAACATGAAACGCATCATCATCGCCGTCGCGGCCCTGCTACTGGTCGCGGTTGCGGCCTACGGCGTTCAGACCACCAAAACAACCGACATCGTGCAGGGCACGATGCAGCTTCTCGACGACCTGGGTTTGATCTTCGGCACCGGGTCCGATGTCACCGTCAAATATGACGAAGCCGGCACCGACCGGCTGACCGTCACCACCGCCGCCGGTTACGGTCTCAACGTATTGACCGGCAATCTGTACGTCGGCAACGGCGTTCCCGGCCAAACCGTGAACGGCGAGGACGCCTATATCGAAGGGTTGCTGGAGGTCGACGGCGTCGCCAATTTTGACGGCGGCGCGAAAATTATCGACGACGTGGCGCTGACCTTCGGCTCCGACGCCGACGCCACGATCGTCTACGACGAGACGACGACCGACGACCTGATCATCACCAGTACTAACGTCACCGTCACCGGAAACGTTAATTTTAGCGGCCAACTGGTCGGCACCGGCACCGCCGCGATCGGCAGCGTAGTGGCGGGAGCCAACACGGCCTGCAACACCACCTGCACCGCGCCGTGTTTGTTCGGCATCGACAACGGTGCGGCCGCTGCGGATTCGCTGGTCGCCTGCGACGATGCCGCCGCCGACAAATGCGTCTGCCTCGGCGCCAGTTGATAAACCACCCTCCGCCTCGATCCCGTCAAACGGGCCGGAGATGAGGGTTACGAACCGAAAGGAATAATAAAATGGGCTTCCCGGAATTGGGCAATCTGAAAACGATCACTCCGGCGATACTGGAGGCGCTCGGCGCGTCGTTCAAGACGATCATCGAGCACCAGGCTCAGCCGGAAAACGTCTGGTGGAAACCGTTCGTTTACGACATCCCCGCCACCGATCTGGTCGTCATGCTGAAAATGCTGACCGACCCGATAAAATTGCGGGAATGGGTCGATTACCGTAAGGCGCAAAACATCGCCAAGCGGTTCCGCGCCATCACCCTGAGCCCCCTGGAGTGCACCGTGGGCATCGACCGCGGCGACATCCTCTACGGCTCGATGCGCGCGCAGCTGCCGCAGGTGCTGTCCGGCATCAACAAGGTCGAGGGCGAATACATCGCCGAGGAAATCCTGAAACTTTTAGAAAATGGCCAAGCCGTCAGCGAGATCTATTTCACGCTCGACGACAAGCCCATTTTTAGCGCCACCCACCCGATCGAAAAGAAGTTCGTTTCGGGCGGCGTCCAGGTCAACTATTATGCCGATCTCGATTTGACCGGCGCGAACGCGACCGCGGTCGAGACCGCGATGAAGGCGCTCAAGGGTGATAACGGCCGCCGCATGGGTGTTAAGCCGGATTACCTGTGGTTTTCTCCAAATTTGAAGGCCACGGCGCGCGGCATCTTCGACAAGGCCAATCTCGCCAACGGCGAAAGCAACATCTACGACAAACAGTTCCAGTTGATCGAGGCCGAGGGACTCGACACCGACAATTTGTGGGGCCTGCTCGACAGCCGCTTTCTGTTCAAGCCGTTCGCGTTTCTTCACGCGATTAAAACCAGCCCGCGCTGGTTGCAGGAACCGGGCGAAAAATTCAAGGAAGGTTTGTACGGCTACGACGAGGACGCCAAGCTCGCGCCGTATTCATGGTACGCCATCACCAAGTGCGTGCATACGCCATAACCAGTTGATGATCGCACGGCGGCGGGTTCGGCCTTCGAACCAACCCCCCGATAGCCGGGCCCGCCGCCGTTGGAGAACAACCGCGAATGAATGCGAATCAATCTGTGTCATTTCGACTGACGCCGCGTGTCGCGGCGGAACGGAGAAACCCCTCTCGATCGAAAGGGATTCCTCCGCTCGGATGCACTCGGTCGGAATGACAAAAACGGCGAGGTTTTAAATGTACGGCACTGAAACCGGCTTCCGCGCGAAATACGACGCCGCCGACCTGACGGCGCTGTTCGGCGACCTGACCGCCGGCGAGCAGACAACCTGGATCGAGCAGGCGCTGGCTGAGCAGTCCGACGAACTCGACGGCTACTGCCTGGGCCGCTACGCCGTGCCGCTGCACGAGTCCGACTCCGTGCTCAACTACGTGTATCAACTCGCCTGGTGGGCGCTGTGCCGCCGCCGCAACTGGAACTACACCGATCAGGAACAGAAAAACGAAAAGGAACTGCGCCGCCGCCTCGAACTGATCGCGGCGCACAAGTTTCACTTGAAGGATCAGTCGAGCGCCCAAAGCGCCGACAACCGCACCTCGCTGCGCGCGACCGACCCCTCGGCGCGCGTCACCGGCCGCCGCCGCATCATGGGCCGCGATCGGCTGGAGTTTTAAATGATCGACACCCTGACCCCGTTGCTCGTCCGGTTTGCCGCCCGCGCCCAGGACAAGGCCGCGCCGCTGACCGCGATTGGCGAGGTGATGGTGTCCTCGACGCAGCGCACGTTCGAGTTGCAGGGCCGTCCGGCCCGTTGGAAATCGCTGTCGGGGGCGACGCTGCTCGCGCGCGCCGGCGGTAAGAGCCGCGCATTCACCAAACGCGCCCGCAAATCGGGCAACCTCAGATCGGGGGGTCTGACCAAAAAAGCGCGCAAGACGATGGTAAACGCCAAAATTTTGATCGATCGTGGCAACCTGCTGCGGTCGGTGTCGTCGCGCGTGTCCGGAGGCTCGGTCGAATGGGGAACAAACTCGATTTACGCCGCGATTCATAATTTCGGCGGCATGGCCGGCCGCGATAAAGAAACGATAATCCCCGCGCGGCAGTTTGTCCACGAGCCGTTCGCCGACGATTGGCAAACGATTGAAGGCATTTTAACCGACTGGCTGGGGCTCGAAGCATGAAGCAATACGCACGCCAACCTCACCCCCAACCCCTCTCCATCTCGTGGCGAGGGGGGCCGGGAAAAGGCTTTACCCTCTCCGCCGGTGGGAGAGGGTCGGCGCTTCGCCGGGGTGAGGTCGCATGAGCTACCGCAACGCCCTCGTCGATTTCGTCCTCGCCGCGCTGACCGCCGCGGACATCGCCGGCGTCAAACAGATCGCCGAGGCCGACCACAACCTGGTGCGGTTCCTCTCCGGCGCGGGCGGCAAATACAACCTGCCGCTGCTGGCCGTCGCCTACGCCGGCAGCCCGCAAACCGCGTCGATCGACGCCGCCCGCCTCGGCCACGAATCGCGGCGCGGCCTGGTGATTTTTGTCGTCGTGAACGCCGTCGAAACCGCCGGCGACTCGGCCCGCACGATCAACGATCTGCTCGATGCGATCGACGACGCGCTGACCGGCCTGCTGCCGGTCGACAGCCTCGGGGCTGAGCTGGGCCATCCGCTCGAAAACATCGGCGACAGCCCGGTGCCGCTGCCGGCCGAGGCGACCAGCCGCAATCTGGTGGCGTGGTCGGTCGGGTTCCAGACGTTGCAGCAATGGCTGCCGTCGCGCGCCGCCGTCGATACGCCCGATGAGTTCGAAAAAATACAGGGCGTCGTCGGTCCGGTCGAAGGTGAAACGCAGCCCGAGGACGACACCACGATGGATTCGCTGGGCGTCGAGTACGACGACCCGACGACGGATTAAAACCGTAGGGGCAGGCCGCGATGCCTGTCCAAAACTGGAGGCCCGATGCCGAAAAAAACCGAGAAAACCACCACCGCCGCGCCGTTTACGCCCGTCATCGGCGACATCGTCGACGCGCGGCCGGTTCCGCGCGACCCGGCGCTGCGCATCCCCGAAAACGGCCGGCCCGGTATTTTTTGGGGACCGGACTGGAAGCGCCGCCGCGTTGACGGCTACGTCATGGGCCTGCTCCGCGACGGCGACATCGAGCTGCGTCCGGCCGTGCGCGAAAAGAGCGGGGACATGAACCAAGCCGCGCCTGGAAAGATCGGGGACATGAATCAAGCCGCGCTTGGCGTGGCGACTTCGTGTCCCCAGAGCAAAAAAACACAAACCGGAGGTGAATAATGTCGGACTTCGACCCGCATTTCAGCGAAATCAACACGGGGCGCAAACGCCCGAGCGACCAGGTGGAGATCAACGATTCCACCGCCCAGGGCTTGCCGTCCACGGTCAAGAAAATTCTGCTGCTCGCGCCGAATGTCGCCGCCGGCAGCGCGGCTGACGGCCAACTGATTCAGAACGTCACCAACCAGGACGACGTCGGCGTCTATTGCGGCGTCATTGCCAAGCGCTTGGCCGCCAAAATCTTCTCGGCCAACCCGCTGGCCGACCTCGACATCTTGGCGATTGACGAGGCGGGGACCGGCGTGGCCGCCTTCAACACCATCACCTTCGCCACCGCGGCCGCCGCCGATGGCGGCATCACGCTGTGGTTCGGCGACTACCCCGTCGAGGTGGCGGTGCTGACCGACGATACCGCCGCCGAAATCTGCGCCGCCGCCGTCGCCGCCGTCACCGCCGCCGCCGCCGATTGCCCGGTGTCGGCCACCCAGGGCACCGACGCCAACACGCACGTCCTGACCTACACCTACGGCGTCAAGGGCACCATCGGCAATTATCTGCGCGTTTCCGCCGACGTCGACGCGGCGCTGACCACCACCGCCTCGGTCGTGCAGCCGGCCAGCGGCGCCAACGACCCCGTACTATCGGCCTACGTGGCCACGTACCAGAGCCGCGACTACGATCTGATCGTCGTCCCCTGGCGGTTTGTCACCACTGATCTGACCGCTCTGAAAAACGCCGCGATCTACCAGGCCCACGCGGCCCGCGGTAACGGCGCGATGCACCTGATCGGCATCGCCGACACCTACGCCAATGCCGTAACCTATCAAACATCTATGCAGCGCCGCGACATGATCGTGCTGTGGCGCAAGGCGGCCAACTACTGGCCCATGCCGCCGCACGAACGCGCCGCGCTCGAGGCGGGTTATGTTTCAGCCGAGGCCGATCCGAGCGTGCCGATCATCAACGACGCCCGCCCGCTCGACCTGGCCCCGCTGGAAACCGGCGCCACCGCGCCGACCGCCGCCGAAATCGAAAACGCGATGAACAACGGCTTGTCGGTCGACGTCAGCCGCGAGGACGGCACAACCGAGGTGGTGCAACTCATCACCACCG
The DNA here is from genome assembly GCF_041650655.1 of Zavarzinia sp. Lineage (GTDB taxonomy): Bacteria > Pseudomonadota > Alphaproteobacteria > Zavarziniales > Zavarziniaceae > Zavarzinia. Next base: position 6,035 of record NZ_JBAZKR010000046.1, on the reverse strand, counting down.
CTACCCAACTGTCCGGCGGCGCGGCCAGCGACGCCTGGGCCAGCCCGCACATTTGGTTTGTCCTCAAGTATTTGCGCAAGGCCATCCTGGCGCGGCTGCAAACGGTGTATTCGACACGCGCCAGCCGCAAAATGATCGACGGAAAAACCGGCGACGTGAAAGGGCAGGTGTTGTCGGTGCTGTACGAGCTGGCCGACCCGTCCCTGCAATACCTGTCGAAAAACGAGCTCGACCGGCTGGCCGGCGATATCGTCGTGCGCGTCAACACCACCAACACCAAATTCATCGACATCGGCGTCCCCGCTCCGGTCATCACCGAATACCGCGGCGCGAACGTTATGCTGAATTTGACCATCCCGCAGGTCGGGTAATTTGTGGAAAGGAAGTAAATAATGGCGCTCAATATCACCGACGGACCCGCCCAGGGCTTTGTTGACGGCGTGCCGTTCGAGTCGAACAAACTGACGATCAAATCGTCGGGCCTGGTCGCGCGCAAGATTACGTTCAACGGCGCGTATTTTGCGCCCACTCAGGGCACGCATGACTTATCGATCAGCTCGCCGTTTTTCGGCAACGCCAACCCGATCGATGTCAAACGGGTGCTCTCGAAAATCGCCAACACGCCGATGCTGTTCGTCATCACGAGCAAGATCAGCGGCGCCACGGATACCTTCTGGGGCGCGGTCAACGCGAAAACTAAATCGCACGACGCAACCAACGGCAGCGACGCCGACTGGGAAGTGTTCATTACCGAACCGATCGAGGCCTAAAAAATGGACGCCAACAACCGGCACCAACCTCTGACTCCCGGCGATTTGCGCGCCGACGGCGAACTGGCCGTCGGCGTCTCCTACGCCGGCAGCTTGCACCGTGAGGTTACCGTCGGCCCGCTCACCGTCGACGCCGAAATGGCGGCCGAGGGCGCGATGCCCGACTGGATCGATCCGAACCTGATTTACCGTTTCGAACTCAGCCGGCTGACCGAGGCCGAGCTGAAAAAAAACGGGCTGTCGCGTCTGCCGATTTCCGACGCCGAAAAACGCCGCGCCGCCCGCATGGTTGAAACGCGCTATTTGCTTCAGGCGCGCTTCCGGGTGCTGCGCCTCGGCGCCGTCCCCGAGGATCAACTGCCCCAGGCGGTCGGCCGTTTGTTGGAGTCGGATATGTACGTGGTGCGCGATCTCGCCTTGGAGGTCGACGCCAAGGTCGCGCGATTTCTCGCTGAAAATCGAACGGCTGATCAAGCGGGCCCTGATTCTGTCGATGGCGGGGGCCCCGATTCCGCCGGCCCTGTTGCCGGCATTTGAGTTGGCGGCCGTCGCCGAGCGCGCGGCCAATTACGCAATCGATTTGCGGCCGAGGTTGTTTTAGCCCATGCCGACCACCTACAAAGTAGCCGCCCAACTGCTGCTCGATACCGGGCAGTTCGAGAGCGGCGTTCGCCGCTCGCAAGGGGTGCTGGGCAATCTGCGCGCCGGCCTGGTCGAAATGATTCGGCAGGCGGACGGCGGCGGGGCCGCGCTGCGCCGCATGGCCGTCGATTTCGGCGTCGCCGCCGCCGCCGCGGCCGCCTCCCTCGGCGCGATCAAACTTTGGACGCGCGGGGTGCAGAACGCGCGGGCCGCGGCGACCGGCGAAATCGAACTGAAAATCAGCGCGTCGCAGGTCGGCGAAACGCCCCAGGCAATCGGCGACCGCATGCGCGAACTCAAACGCCTGGCGTTCGACACGTCCAAGGACGTGACGGGCACGATGGGCGACGTGCAGAAGGCCTTCGGGCAGGCGCTCAACATGGGCGTCTCGGTGACCGCGCTCAAAAGCGGCGCCGGCCGCGCCGGCGCGCTGCTCGCCGACGCCGAGGGCATGGACAAAGCCGGGGCCCTGGCGATGATCAACCGCCTCGCCGGAAATTTTAACGTTGCCCCCGAAAAAACCGGCGGCCTCGCCGACATGCTGCTCAAGAGCCGCCGCGTCAGCGGCTTCACCGACATGGACTCGTTCGCCCACGAACTGACCCGCGGCGCGCCCGAGATCGCGCGCGTCGGCGGCCGTCCGGAAGACGCGGCGTTGGTGCTGGCCGCCGTGTCCCGCGTTCGCACCGAGGGCGCCGGCATGGCCACCGGCGCGTTCTTCCGCGAATTGCTCGCCCCGGAAAAACAAAAATACGTCAAAAAATACGGCTTTGACAAGCTCTTCGAGAACGGCCGCTTCGCCGGCACCGATCGCATGACCGAGGTCTTCGATCGCTTCGACGCCAAATACAAATCGCCCGCCGAGCGCGCCGGAATTTTAATGAAAATTTTTGGAGCCGAGGGCCAGCTCGTGCCCGACGCCGTGCGCAAACCCGGCTTTCGGACTCTGGGCGCCGAGCGCGACAGCAAACTCGGACTCGAGGCCGCGCTCAATCTCAAACGCGGCACGCTCGATTACCAAGCGGAGGCGGTCGGCGGCACCTTGCAAACGGGTTGGCAGGAGCTTTTCCGCCCGGCCGAGCGCTGGAGCGCCAAGGGCCTTGGTTTCCTCGGCGACAAAATCGTCGGCCCGATCAGCGACCAGATGGCGACGAACGAAACGCTGCAAAAAACCGTCAGCGGCGGCCTACTCGGTATCGGCCTCGGCCTCGCCGGCGGCGCGGCCTATTTCGGCGGCCGCGCTTTGATGACCGGCAAAAAGGCGCTGGGTGGAATCGGCGGCATTCGCGGTTTGCTCACGTCCAAAATGGGCGCTGGCATCGATCTCGCCGGCGGCGTCGCCGTCGGCAAGGCTCTTGAAAAAGCGGCCGGCGTGCAGCCGGTGTTCGTCGTCAATTGGCCTGGCGTATTGTCCGGACGGCCCGAAGCGTCGATCGGCACGATGGTGCAGCGCGGCCTGGGCGTCCCCGCGCTCGGCGCCGGCGGCACGTTGCTTGGCCCCGGCGGCCGGGCGCTGCTGCCCGGTCCGGTTGTCGGCGCTGGCATGTTTTCGAAAGCGAAAATGATGGCGCCCCTGACCGGCGGCGCCGCGCTCGCCGGGGGCCTGGCCGTCGTCGGCGCAACCTACACGGCCGCGACCTCGATCGACTCGGCCACCCGCGAGGCCTGGGCCGCCCGCGACAGCGCCGACGCCGCCCGCGCGCGCGAAATGGCCGTCGATCCAAAAAACGCCCTCGCCGTCATCCGGGCGAACAAAATTCGCCAGGCCAAACAATTCGGCTGGTCGGCCGAGCGGCTGGAAAGCGAAATCGCGACGTCGTCGGCCGGTCTGGCCCAGCAGCGCCGCCAGGACGGCGGGAATACCGGCGGCGTTTTTTCCGACTGGCTGGCCGGATTTAAAACCATGTTCGGCATCGGTCAACAGGCGGCTGACAACCAGTTTAAGAGCGCCGAACAATTGGCCGCCGCCGCCGGCGACATGCAGTTGGCGGCCGCGAATCTGCGCGCCTCCAGCGGCCCGCGTTCCGCCGGCGCGCTCGACGGGAGGGGCGCATGATCTGGACCGGCACGGCGCTGCCCGGAATCTACAACGGCCTGCCGATTCAAATCGAATCGACCTCGGGCCCCCGCCAGTTTCATCTGGCCGATCACAACCCGATCGGCTTCACCGAATCGTTCATCGAGCCGCTGGGCGCCGCCGGCCGCGCCGTCAGCGTCCGCGCCCTGTTTATCGGCGGCGAGTTCGAGGTCCACAAGGCCTTTATCGCGCTGCTCGACGCCACGGTGCTGCCGCTCGTCCCCGGCGTGTTGATTCATCCTGTTTGGGGCCAGATCGAGGTCTACCCCGAGCAGTACACCCCGACCGTCAACGCCGAGGAAAAAACCGCCGTCGTCGATGTCGTTTTCCGCCGTCATTTTGTGCGCCCCGAAATCATGGCGCCCGCCGGCGTCATCGCGCTCGCGCCCTGGCTCGGCGAATCGCTGCCGCTGTCGCTGGCCGCCTATTTGCAATTGATGGCGTTTCTGGCGGTTTGGAACAGCGCCTGGCTGGCCGCCGCCCTGCTGCTCGTGCGCGCCCTGGGTTCGGTGCCCACGATGATTACCCGCACCGTCACCGCCGTCGGCGAGTCGCTGTACGCCTACATCAAAGCCGTGGCCAACGTCTACGCCGAACAGGCGGACCCCAAATCCGGCAACCCCGGCGCCGCCGAACCGCCGGCCGGCGCTTACGTCCGCTCGGTTTATCGTCAGGCGGACGCCGCCCGCAACGAATTTTTGACCGCCGCCAACATCGACCCCGCCATGCTCGGCGGGTCCGCTTACGATGCGGGCGTTTATTTTTCCGGCCGCCCGGCCGCCGCCGGTTCGGTCCCGGCCTCGGTGCGGTTGCATGCCGCGATCGTCGCCGTTTATTTGTTCGACGCCGAGGTCGCCGGCCGCGCCGCGTCCGGTTTGGCCGTGGTGCTGGCGCGGCAACTGCGCGACCGCACCGTCGACGCCCGCGCCGCCGATCAGGCGGTCGTCGAAATGCGCCGCCGCATCGCCGCCGCGCTGGCCGGCATCGGCTACGCCCTGGGCCTGCACGCGGCCCCGGTGCAACGCGAATTGTCGGCTCAGGCCGCGCAACTGACCGCGCTGCTCGACGGCAACCGCAACGCCTTTCCGGCGGTGCGGCAAATTACGTTGCAAGCGCCGACGCCGCTCGTGGTGCTGGCCCTCGAGGAGCTGGGCGACGCCGAACGCGCGCCGGAAATTCGCGCGCTCAATCAAAACATTTTCGCCGATTTCAATCGGCTGCCGCGCGGCACGGTCCTGTCCGTGCCCGTGAATTAGGAGACTGATGCCCTCGCTGTCGCCGCTGCCTCTCGTTGTCGCGCTCGATACGGTCGGACCGTTAGTCGGCTTCGATTCGGTCGACCTCGACAACGACTTGTTCGTCCCCGCCGATGCGGGGGTCGTTCAGGGGCCCGCCAACCAGGGCGGCGTGCCGATTCCCTGGGCGGCGCTGCGCCTGGCCAACATCGCCTCGGCCACGTTGGGCGGCGCGCCGCTGTTCACCGGCCAGGCGATCGGCAAAAGCAAAAACAAAAAATCCGGTCAACTGACCGTCGATCTGGCGTCGCGCGTGAAAACGCTGGTCGACTGCCCGAGCCCGGCGGGGTTTTCCGCCCCCGCCGGTACGCTGGCCGGCTTCGCGCAAATGCTCTGCGCGCCGCTGCTGGTCCCCGTCGTCGCCGTGGGCGCGATGCCGCGCCTCGAGGCGATCGGCGCCACGAAAACCGAGCCGGTCTGGTCCGTGTTGCAACGCCTCGCGCACGAAAACGGCAACTGGGTCTGGTCCGATCCGGCCGGCGTCGTCCATATCGAACCGCTGGCGCCCTACTACGCCGCGCCGCCGGTCGATCTGTTGATCTCCCTGCCGTCCGGACCCTCCGCGTCCGCCAACAACGTCATCGACTACACCCTGCGCGACGACGCCGGCGACCGCTATTCGCAGTACACCGTGATCGGTCACGGCGCCACGCGGTGCCTGGGCGCCGGCGACATCCCGCTCCTCTCTTATCCGATTATCGCCACGGTGCCCGACCCCGAACTGACGGCGCGCGGCGTTTATCGGCCGCTGACAATCGAGGACGGCAGCATCCGCAACCAGGCGCAGGCGCTGACCCGCGCCACGCGCGAAATGCTGCTGCGCCGCGTCCGTGGGCTGAAAATAGAGGTGGATGTCATGGGCTGGACGACGACCGCCGGCGTCCCGTGGCAAACGACGCAGATGGTATTGATTTCATTTCCGGAGGACGGAATTGCCGGCAGTTATATGATCGCCGGCCGCCGCCTGACCCTCGACAAGCAGAACGGCCGCCGCACGCGGCTGACCCTGATCGAACCGGGAGCGCTGTAATGACGACCAGCGGGCGGGGACATGGCGGGCGGGGACATGAACCGAGAGCCCGTCGCGGGCTCGAATTCGTATCCCCGGAATTACTAGAATTACTAAGCGGGGACATGACGGATAAGCGGGAACATGAACCGAGAGCCCGTCGCGGGCTCGAATTCGTGTCCCCGTAATTACGGGAAAAATAAATGACCATTTCCCTTCGCGATCTCGAACGCCGCCTGGCC
>NZ_JBAZKR010000045.1:0-34862 GCF_041650655.1 Zavarzinia sp. | reverse complement strand
GCTCGCCGCCCTCTCCGGCCCGCGTCACGGCGGTGCCGCGCGGGCGCTCGGCACCCTGCTCGACGACACGCGGCGGATCGGCACCGGCGCCGCGCTGCGCGCCTGGCTCGACCGGGGTGCGGGCCTGCCCGGCTTCGGCCATCCGCTTTACCCGGGTGGCGACCCCCGGGCCGACGCGATGCTCGACGGGCTGGAGGTACCCGGCGCCCTCGCCGACCTGCGCCGCCAAGTCTTCGACCAGACCGGCGAATTCCCCAATTGCGACTTCGCCCTGGCTGCCATGGTGGAACCCCTGGGCCTGCCGGAAGACGCGCCCTTCCGCCTCTTCCTGCTCGCCCGTTCCGTCGGCTGGTGCGCCCACGCCATGGAACAGGCCCGCAGCAACAGCCTGATCCGCCCCCGCGCCCGCTATGACGGCCCGCTGCCGGATTGAGGCGCCAAGGCGCAGGCCTCGACATCGGTGCGGGCGAAGTCCTGGCCGACGAAGAGCAGGCGGCAACCATGCTGCATGGCCAGGGCATAGGCGAAGCAATCGCCGAAATTGAGACCGGCCGGGTGGCGCCCGTTGCCCCAGCGGCGATAGGCTTCCGCTACCTGCAGGGCCTGGGCCGGCGTCACCGCCTCCACCTCGAAGCCCAGGCCATCGATCAGCCGGGCCATTTCCCCGCCGATCCCGCGCATCTCCGCGACGATCAACGTTTCGGCGACCGTCGCCGCCGAGATCAGCAAGCGGTCCTCCGCCTCCAGCAGATCAGCACAGCCATCGGCCTCAGGCTCCCCCAACAGGATGGCCATCAGCGCGGAAGTATCGACCGCGATCATTCCGGCAGGCCGTCGTCACCATAGAGGAAATCCTGGCTGCGCGCGGCATCGGCACCCGGCAGGAGCCGCCCGGCAGCCGCCTGCCGCACCGACCGGAGCAACGCCCGGCGCCCGGCCCGATCCATCGGCTGCACCACAGGCACGAGCCGCACCGTCGCCTGGCCGTGGCGGGTGAGCACGATCTCCTCCCCGCTCTCCGCCCGGCGAACCAGTTCCGTCAATTGCCCCTTGGCATCGCTCACAGAAATGCGCATGGCCGCCTCCACGAAAGGGTGAATTTTAGACCACGCATTGGTCCAAGACAATGCGGCAAAGAAAAGGCCGGCGGGTCGCCCCGCCGGCCTTGGTCTCGTGAGACCTGCCTTACTCGGCCGCGGCGGCGAGTTTGGCGGTCTGGTAGAAGGTTTCGCCCTTGGCGGCCATGTCGCGCAGCAGCTTCGGCGGGCTGTAACGCTTGCCGTATTTGGCCGCGAATTCGTCGCAGGTCTTGACGAATTCGGCGACGCCGACGCGGTCGATCAGCGACAGCGGGCCGCCGGTCCAGGGCGCGAAGCCCCAGGCCAGGATCGAGCCGACGTCGGAATCGCGGACGTCCGTGGTCACATTCTCTTCGACGCAGCGCGCCGCTTCGACGGCCTGCCGATAGAGAAGGCGGGTACGGATTTCCTTGATCAGCTCGGGGCTGCCTTCGGTGATGGTCGGCGTCACCAGGTCGGCCAAGCCGGACCACAGGTACTTCTTGCCGTCGGCCGGATATTCGTAGAAGCCCTTGCCGTTTTTGCGGCCATAGCGGCCGAGCTTCACGACCAGAGTCTCGACGATGCCGTCCGCCGGGGTCGCCTCATAGGCATCGCCCAGGTCGGCCTTGGTCTGGCTGCGCACCTTGTAGCCGAGGTCGAGGGCGACGTCGTCGTTCATCTCGAGCGGGCCGCGGGGCATGCCGGTGGCACGGCCGACGTTGTCGATGATGGCCGGCGCGATGCCTTCCGCCAGCATCTCGATCCCCTCGTTCACATAGGTGCCGAAGCAGCGGCTGGTGTAGAAGCCGCGGCTGTCGTTCACCACGATCGGGGTCTTGCGGATCTTCTTGACGTAATCCATGGCGACCGCGAGGGCGCGCTGGTTCGTCTTCTTGCCCATGATGATCTCGACCAGCATCATCTTGTCGACGGGCGAGAAGAAGTGGATGCCGATGAAGCTCTCGGGACGCTTGCTCGCCTCGGCCAGGCCGGAGATCGGCAGGGTCGAGGTGTTGGAGGCATAGATCGCCGTCTCGGGGATCACGGCCTCGGTCTTCTTGGTCGCTTCGGCCTTCACGTCGCGGTTTTCGAACACCGCTTCGATCACCAGGTCGCAGCCGGCGAGGTCGGCATGATCCGTGGTGGTCTTGATCAGGGCGAGGTGCTTTTCCTTCTTTTCGGGCGTGGACTTGCCACGCGAGATCGCCTTGTCCAGGAGCCCGGTCGAATAATCCTTGCCCTTCTCGGCCGCCTCGATCGTCTGGTCGAGCAGCACGCACTCGATGCCGGCCATGGCCGAGACATAGGCGATGCCCGCCCCCATCATGCCGGCGCCCAGGATGCCGAGCTTCTTCACCTCGGTCGCGGGCTCGCCCTGCGGACGGCGCACGCCCTTGTTCAGCTCCTGCATGGAGATGAACAGGGTACGGATCATGTTGCCCGCGGTCGGATCGAGCAGCAGCGAGACGAAGTAACGGGTCTCGATGCGCAGGCCGGCCTCGAAGGGCACCTGGAGGCCTTCGTAGACGCAGGACAGAATCGCCTTGATCGCCGGGTAGTTGCCGAAGCTCTCCTTGTGCGACATGGCGATGCCGCCCATCATGGTCTGCGCGCCGCCCGGGCTGTAGACCGCACCGCCGGGGATCTTGAAACCCTTCTCATCCCACGGCTGGACATTGCGCGGCGAGCCGAGGAGATATTCCTTGGCGCGTGCGAGCAGCTGATCGGCCGGCACGACCTCGTTCACGATGCCTTCGGCCTGGGCCTTCTTCGGATCGAGTTCCTTGCCCTGCAGGAGCAGCGGCAGCGCCTTGGCGAGACCGATGATGCGGGGCAGGCGCTGGGTGCCGCCGGCGCCCGGCAGCAGGCCGACCTTCACTTCCGGCAGACCCAGCTTGGTCTTCGGATTGTCGGCCGCGATGCGGTAGTGGCAAGCCAGCGTGATCTCGAGCCCGCCGCCGAGGGCGGTGCCGTTGATCGCGGCGACGAAGGGCTTGCCGCTCGTTTCGTACTTGCGGAAGATCTTCTGCAACGTGCCCGAATTTTCGGTCAGGAACTTGGCGTCCTTCTTGCCGAAGGCGGTCTTCACCAGCATGTCGAGATCGGCGCCGGCCAGGAAGGCGTCCTTGGCCGAGGTGATGATCACGCCCTTCACGGCCGGGTCGGCGATCGCCTTCTCGGTCGCCTCGGCGAAGTCCTTGATCGAGCCTTCGTTCAGCACGTTCATCGAACGGCCGGCCATGTCCCAGGTGATGGTGGCGATGCCGTCGGCGTCGACGGTGTAATTGATGTTGTTGCTCATGGTATCGATACCCCTGGCGATCAGACGCGCTCGATGATGGTGGCGATGCCCATGCCGGCACCGACGCAGAGGGTGATCAGGGCGGTGTTGAGGTCGCGACGTTCCAGCTCGTCGAGCACGGTGCCGAGGATCATGCCGCCGGTGGCACCCAGCGGATGGCCCATGGCGATGGCGCCGCCGTTCACGTTCATCTTCTCGTGCGGGACGTCGAGCGCCTGCATGAAGCGCAGCACGACGGCCGCGAAGGCTTCGTTCAGCTCGTAGAGGTCGATATCGGTCGGCTTCATGCCGGCGCGCTTCAGGGCGCGTTCGGCCGCGGCCGAGGGGCCGGTCAGCATGATCGAGGGCTCGGAGCCGATCGAGGTGAAGCTGCGGACCCGGGCACGCGGGCGGATGCCGGTGGCGGCGGCGGCTTCCTTGGTCCCGACCAGCACGGCCGAAGCGCCGTCGACGATACCCGACGAGTTACCGGCGTGGTGGACGTGGTTGACCTTCTCGACTTCCGGATAGCGGAGCTGGACGACACCGTCGAAGGCCATCTCGCCGAACATGGCGAAGGAGGGCTGCAGCGAGGCGAGCGACTGCATGGTCGCGTCCGGCCGCATGTGCTCGTCGTGGTCGAGGATGGTCAGGCCGTTGATGTCCTTCACCGGAACGACCGAATTCTTGAAATAGCCGTTGTCCCAGGCGTGCTTGGCGCGCTTCTGGCTCTCGACCGCATAGGCGTCGACGTCTTCGCGGCTGAAGCCGTATTTCGAGGCGATCAGGTCGGCCGAGATGCCCTGCGGCGCGAAATAGGACTTGTAGGCGATCTGCGGATCCATCGGCCAGGCGCCGCCCGAGGTGCCCATGGGAATGCGGGACATCGACTCGACGCCGCCGCCGATCGACATCTGGCTCTGCCCCGACATGACCTGGGCCGCCGCCATGTTGGTCGCCTCCAGCCCCGAGGCGCAGAAGCGGTTGACCTGCACGCCGGCAGTGGTCTCGGCGTAGTCGGCATTGAGCACGGCGATGCGGGCGATGTCGGCGCCCTGCTCGCCCACCGGCTCGACGCAGCCGAGGATGACGTCCTCGACCATCGCGGTATCCAGGTTGTTGCGGTCGCGGATCGCCTTCAGCGCGGTGGTCGCCAGGTGCAGCGCGGTCACCTCGTGCAGGGAACCGTCCTTCTTGCCCTTGCCGCGCGGCGTGCGCACGGCGTCGAGGATATATGCGTCGGCCATAGTCTCTCTCCTCAATTTGGTTTCGTCGTCAGCCGCTCGGCGTTACAGCATCCGGCTGATCAGTTCCTTCATGATCTCGTTGGTGCCGCCGTAGATCTTCTGGATGCGGCCGTTCACGAACATCTGGGCGATCGGATATTCCATCATGTAACCATAGCCGCCATGGAGCTGGAGGCATTCGTCGACGACCTTGCACTGCAGTTCCGAACACCACCACTTGGCCATGGCCGCGGTCTGTACGTCGAGCTTGCCCTCGACCAGGAGTTCGATGCAGTGGTCGACGAAGAGCCGGCCGATGCGCGCCTCGGTCGCGATCTCGGCCAGCTTGAAGCGGGTGTTCTGGAAGCTGAACACCGGCTTGCCGAAGGCCATGCGTTCCTTGGTGTATTTGGTGGTGATCTCCAGCGCCTTCTCGACCGTCTTGATCGCGGTGACGCCGATCTGCAGGCGCTCGGCGGGAAGCTGCTGCATGAGCTGGATGAAGCCCTGGCCTTCCTCGTTGCCGAGCAGGTTGGCGGTCGGCACGCGGACTTCGTCGAAGAAGAGTTCCGACGTGTCCTGCGCCGCCATGCCCACCTTGTCCAGGTTGCGGCCGCGACGGAAACCCTCGACCTCGTCGGTCTCGACGATGATCAGCGAGGTGCCATGGGCGCCCTTCGCCGGATCGGTCTTGGTCACGACGATGATCAGATTGGCGAGCTGGCCGTTGGTGATGAAGGTCTTCTGGCCGTTGACGACATAGTGGTTGCCGTCCTTCTTGGCCGTGGTGCGGACACCCTGGAGGTCGGAACCGGCGCCCGGCTCGGTCATCGCGATGGCACCGATCAGTTCACCCGTGGCCATGCGCGGCAGCCAGCGCTGCTTCTGCTCTTCCGAGCCGTAGGCGTAGATATAGGGCGCCACGATGTCGGAATGGAGCGAGAAGCCGGGGCCGGCGCTGCCCGCCTCGATCTGCGCTTCCATCAGCATGGCGGAGGCGCGGAAATTCATGTCGGAGCCGCCGTATTCGACCGGCATGGTGGCGCAGAGGAGACCGGCGGCACCGGCCTTTTCCCAGGCCTCGCGGTCGATCACGCCCTGTTCGGCCCAGCGCTGATTGTGGGGCACGCATTCGCGCTCGAAGAATTTGAGCGCATTGTCATAGACCATGCGGTCTTCGTCGCTGAGCTTCAGGGTCCGTTCGAACATGGATCACTCTCCTCCGCTGTTGTCTTTTATGGAAGTTGTGGGGCGGCGCTGGCCACGCCGCCCCCCCTGCTTCTCCTCCGCAGGCAACTCTTGGTGCTGGCGTCTCAGAAGTTGGCCGCGTCCAGCGCCATGATGGTGTCGGCGCCGGCGCTCAGCTTCGCCAGCAGGGCGCCGGTGTCCGGCACGATGCGGGCGATGAAGAAGCGGCCGACCGCCAGCTTGTTGTCGTGGAATTCGGTCGCCGTGCCCGCAGCCTTGGCCTCGAGGGCGATCTTCGCCATCTGCGACCACATGTAGGCCAGGACCTGGATCCCGAAGAGATGCATATATTCGACCGAACCGGCACCGGCATTGTCCGGGTTGGTCATGCCGTTGGCCATGAACCACATGGCGCCGTCGCGCAGATGGTCGGTCGAGGAGCGCAGGCCCGCCAGGAACGGCTCGAGGTCCGCATTGGCCGCATTGTCCTCGATGAACTTCTCGACTTCGCCGAGATAGGCCATCAGGGTCTGGCCGCCCTTGTGGCCGAGCTTGCGGCCCACGAGGTCGAGCGCCTGCACGCCGTTGGCGCCTTCGTAGATCTGGGTGATGCGGGCGTCGCGAACGAACTGCTCCATCCCCCATTCCTTGATGTAGCCGTGGCCGCCGAACACCTGCTGGGCATTGACCGCGGACTCGAAGCCCTTGTCGGTCAGGTAACCCTTCACGACCGGAGTGACCAGGGCGACGATGTCGTCGTTCGCCTCGCGCACGGCCGGATCGGGATCGCGGTGGGCGAGATCGATCTTGAGGCCGGTCCAGAGGTAGAAGGCGCGCGCGCCTTCGACGAAGGCGCGGATCGAGAGCAGCATACGGCGCACGTCCGGATGCACGATGATCGGATCGGCCGGCTTCTCGGGGAACTTGGTGCCCGAGATCGAGCGCATCTGCAGGCGTTCCTTGGCATAGGCCGCCGCATTCTGATAGGCGACTTCGGCCTGGGCCAGGCCCTGCACGCCGACGCCGAGACGGGCCGCGTTCATCATGGTGAACATGGCGCGCAGGCCCTTGTGTGGCTCGCCGATCAGGAAGCCGGTGGCGCCGTCGTAGTTCATCACGCAGGTCGCGTTGGCGCAGATGCCCATCTTGTGTTCGATGTTGCCGGCCTTCACCGCGTTGCGGGCACCCAGCGAACCATCGGCATTGACCATGAACTTCGGCACGATGAAGAGCGAAATGCCCTTCACACCCTCGGGGCCGCCCGGAATCTTGGCCAGCACCAGATGGATGATGTTCTGGCTCAGGTCCTGCTCGCCGGCCGAGATGAAGATCTTGGTGCCGGTGATCTTATAGGTGCCGTCGGCCTGAGGCTCGGCCCTCGTGCGCAGCAGGCCGAGGTCGGTGCCGCAATGCGGCTCGGTCAGGTTCATGGTGCCGGTCCATTCGCCGGTCACCAGCTTGGGCAGGTAGGTCTCGCGCTGTTCGTCCGTGCCCCAGACGTGGATCGCCTCATAGGCGCCGTGGGACAGGCCCGGATACATGCCGAAGGCCATGTTGGCGGCCGAGACGAATTCGTTGAGCGCGAAGCCGAGGACATAGGGCATGCCCTGACCGCCGTAGGCGGGATCCGAAGTGATGCCCGGCCAGCCGCCGTCGACGAAGGTCTTATAGGCTTCCTTGAAGCCCTTCGGCGTGGTCACCACGCCGTCGGCGATGGTGCAGCCTTCCTGGTCGCCCGACTGATTCAGGGGGGCGAGCACGCGCTCGCACAGCTTGGCGCCCTCTTCCAGGATCGCATCGACCACGTCCTGCGGGGCGTCGGCGAAGCCCGACAGGTTGGAATATTTGCCGATGTTCAGCACGTCGTGCAGGACGAAGCGGATGTCGTCCACGGGTGCCTTGTAACTGGGCATGGGTCTCTCCTCAGACTGTCTGGCTCTCGGACCGGGTGCTGGCCGCGCGATTGCCTCGCGTCGGAACCGCCACCGGCCGGTGATCACACTTCATGCCGCCACCTTCGCGGTGGCGACGGGATCGATGGCGCCGTCGAATGCCATCACTTCGAAACAACGCGACGTCCAGTCGCGACCGCCGACGATGCCCCGGCGCGGGAGGGGCTGAAGGCGGGTTTCGACAAAAAGGCGGGCGATCAGGGCCATGCGGCCATTGCCCGCCGCCGCCTCGACGGTGGCGGATTCGAGAAGCAGGGCGGCCGCCAGCACGTCGGCCATCAGGCCGAGCAGACGGCGTGCGTGGCGCTGCGCTTCGGCCGCATCGGCCCGGAGATGCGCAACCGAATCGGTGACATCCGCGAGCCCCGCCTCGACCGCGCGGGCGACCACGGCGAGCAGGGCGGGCGCCGCCGCGGTGATGCCTTCGACACGGGCCTTGAAGGTCTCGAGGCCGGGCAGCCGGTTGCCGAGCAGGCGCAGGAGTTCGAGCGCCTGGATATTGGCCGGGCCTTCCCAGACCGTGAGCACCTGGGCGTCGCGCAGCAGGCGCGGCGTCACGTGGTCGTAGGTATAGCCGTTGCCGCCGATCAGCTCGATCGCGGCGCGGGTGGTGGCGCAGGCGTCTTCCGCCGTGCGGTATTTGGCGAGTGCCGTGGCGACGCGGAGCCAGGTGCGTTCCGCCGTCTCCGCCTCGGCGACGTCGCGGCCATGGGCGGCGTCGAAGGCACGGCTCGCCTCGAAGGCGAGCGCCAGGCCGGCCTCGTGGGAGACCAGCATGGACAGGAGCTCGTCCTGCACCATCGGATAGTCGGTGATGACATGGCCGAAGGCGGCGCGCTGCGACGCGTAGGACAGCGCTTCGAGATAGGCCCGGCGCTGGATGCCGACGGAACCGACGGCGTTATGGATCCTGGAGAATTCCAGCGCTTCGACCATCAGCTTGAAGCCGCGGGGCGGCGGCGCCACTTCGACGGCCCAGGTATCGATCAGATCGATCTCGCCGGTGGGAACGCCCTTGGTGCCGAGCTTGTCTTTCAGGCGGCGGATCCGCATCGGGTTGCGGGCGCCGTTGTCGAGGTGGGTCGGCACCAGATAGGCGGCCAGGCCCTTGGAACCCTCGGGGGCGCCGTCCGGCCGCGCCGTCGCCAGTGCCAGGCCGCCGTTGGCGTTCGAGGTGAACCACTTCAGGCCGTTCAGCCGGGCCGTGCCGTCGCCCGCCGGTGTCGCCCGCGTCGTCGTGGCACCGACATCGGAACCACCGTGGTGTTCGGTCGCCCAGGTGCCGCCGGTCAGCGCCTTGCCATCCATCCGCACGAGATCGGGCAGGTAACGCGCGCGCACTGCTTCGGGCGCGAAACGGTCGACCACATAGGCGACGGCGCCGGTCATGGTGACCGGACAGTGCAGCGAAATATCCGCCATGCCGAGCAGATAGCCCATGGCGAAGGTGAGCGTGAAAGGTTCCGCCTGAGGCCCGAAGGCGAGGCCGACGGCACCGCGGGCATAGGCCTCGGCACTCACGCGGTCCCACATCGGATTGTGGTGAATGACATTGACCAGGTCGCCCTTGCGGTCCCAGGTCTCCAGCCGGGGCGGGGCGAAACGATCGGTGTAATCGGCGGCACTCTCGACCGCGCTGCCGCAGAAGGCGCCGAAGTCATGCAGGCGGGCGTCCTGACGCGCGGCACTATCCGGAATCACGCGCGCGAGCAGGCGGCGCAGCGATGGATCGAGAGCATAGAAATCCGCCCCGGCGATCGTCTCGGGCAGATCGAGGCCGCGGCCGGGCGCGCTCATGCGGCGCTCGCCTTCTTGGCCTTGACCGGCTTGGCCGGCTGGGCCGGGTCGATGCCGCGTTCGATCAGCAGGCCTTCCAGGAAGGTGCAGGAATTGCTCAATTCCAGAATTGTCTGGTCGATGTCCTGGCGCTGGCGCTCGAGACTGACCAGCTTGTTGCGCGCGGTCGCCAGGGTGCGGCGGATCTGTTCGGTCTGACCGTCGCCGAGGTCGTAGAGGTCGAGGATCTCGCGCAGTTCGGCCAAGGAGAAGCCGACCCGCTTGCCGCGCAGGATCAGCAGCAGGCGCACCCAGTCGCGCTGGGAATAGATGCGGGTCTGGCCTTCGCGCTTCGGGCGCAGCAGGCCGCGGTCTTCATAGAAACGGATCGCCCGGGGCGTCACCGAGAACTCTTCCGAGAGCTGGGTGATCGAATAGGTCTTCGACGCAGCGCCTTCTTGCACAGGCTTCATGTGCCGTCTCCTCCGAACGTGGCCGGAGTCTTAGGTGACGTTGACGTTAACGTCAACTGGTAAATTGTCAGCCAATATTTTTTTGCACTGCAACTGCTTGAAACCGAGGCCCACGCGGGGGAAACTGGCCCAAAACCGGCACAAGAGGAGAGGCAGGAAAACCATGACGGGCAATCGGCCGACACGGATCGAGCGTTACGCCGACTTCTTCCCCTATTACCTCCAGGAACATGCCAAGCCGGTGACCCGGGGCCTGCATTACGTCGGCACCGGGCTGACCTTCGGCTTCCTGGCGGCAGCGCTCGCCCTGGGCAATCCGTGGTGGCTGATTGGCATGCCCCTGGCCGGCTATTTCTTCGCCTGGGTCGGCCATTTCGGGGTCGAGAAGAACCGGCCGGCGACCTTCACCTATCCCTTCTGGTCGCTGATTTCCGACTACCGGATGTTCTTCCTATGGGCGAGCGGGCGCCTCGGCCGGCATCTGCGCGCCGCCGGCGTCGACTGAAGCCGGCTCCAGGCGAAGGGGGCGGCTGCCCACTTCGGTGCCGCTGACCCGGTCGACCACCACGGGGTCGAGGGCTTGACCCGTTTCGGCATCGACCAGCCGGCTCAGTTCGCCATGGCCATAGTGCCGCCGTGCCCAGGTGCCGAGCGCCACCAGGACCGGCAGGAAATCCCGCCCGGCCGGCGTCAGCAGATATTCGTCGCGCGGCGGATGGGTGCTGTAGCGCCGCTTTTCCAGCAGCCCGTCCGCGGTCAGTTCCTGCAGCCGGCGGGTCAGGATCGTCGGCGCGATCCCCAGGTTCTTCCGAAACTGGTCGAAGCGGGTCACGCCCAGGCTGGCGTCCCGCAGGATCAACATGCTCCAACTGTCGCCCACCCGCGCCAAGCCGCAGGCGATCGGGCAGCTGTCATCCGATTTCGTCATGGCACTCAGTATCAAATCGATAGCGACAATAGCCATCGACATGATATTAACACGCTATCGAAACGATAGCCACCGCCCGACGGGCGCAGCAGGAGCAAGCCATGACTGACAATTCCAAGGGTGTCGCGCTGGTCACCGGCGCCTCGAGCGGGATCGGCGCCGTCTTTGCGGCGCGTCTCGCCAGGCGCGGCTTCGACCTCCTTCTGGTGGCACGCCGGGCCGACCGCCTGGCCGCAGTGGCCGATGCGATCCGGGCCGAGAGCGGCCGCGCGGTCGAAGTGATCGCGGCCGACCTGACCAAGGGCGCCGATCTCCGCGCCCTCGCCACCCGGATCGAGCAGGACCCGGCGATCAGCCTCCTGCTCAACAATGCCGGCACCACCCTGAAGGGCGGCATCCTGGGCAATGGGCCCGACGAGATCGAGCGTCTGCTGGCCCTGAACGTGACCGCACCAACCGTGCTGGCCGCCGCTGCCGGGCGCGCCTTCGCAGGCCGCAAGAGCGGCACGATCGTCAACATCGCCTCGATCCTGGCCCTGGCGCCGGAGATTTTCGACGGCGGCTATGCGGGCTCCAAGGCCCATGTCCTGGCCCTGACCTATTCGCTGAGCGCGCAGTTGAAGGATGCCGGCGTCCGCGTCCAGGCCGTGCTGCCCGGGCCGGTGCGTACCGAGATCTGGGACCACGCCGGGGTCGACGCCGATGCCGCCATGCCGGGCCTGGTGATGACCGCGGAAGACCTGGTCGACGCCGCCCTGACCGGGCTCGATCGCGGCGAACAGGTGACCATCCCGCCGCTCGCCGACGAGGGCCTCTATACCGCCTGGAACCAGGCACGCCTCGCCCTGGGGCCCAATCTGGCCCGGGCCGAAGTCGCCCCCCGCTACCGCGACGCCGCCTGAGAAAGGAGGGCCTCGGCCCTCCTCAGCTCCGCAGGTAGGCGACATAGATGGGCGCCGCATAGCCCATCTCGCCGGAGCCGAGCAGCTCGTTCTTCCGCACCGTCTCGGCGTAGGTCTCGTCATATTGATTGCCGAGGCCGACCGGCCAGGGATCGTTGAAGACCAGGGCGAAGGGGGTCTGCAGGTCGCGCACGCCCCGGATCACCCGGATATGGGGCGCGGCGCGGCTGTAGCCCGGTGTCCGCACGTCGCAGGCGATCCACAGGGGGCCATAGCGCTGCACCATGGCGGCGATGCCGGTTTCCGTATAGGTCTGCGCCGGCTCCATGGCGAAGCCCCAATGGCGGAGCGGGCGGTCGTCGTCCGGCATCAGGCCGCTGCGCAGGGCCGCCGCGCTCAGGGTCGGTGCGGCGATGGCGTCGTCGTCGGCGACGAAGCGCCCGCGATAGGCCAGGATCATCCGCATCGAGGCGGCCCAGCAGCTCATGGGATATTTCTGACCGAACAGCGGCACGTTGTGAAGCATGGCTTCCCCCTCGGACCATCCTGCCGCGGCCGCCCCCCGACGGCCTGGAGCGGCAGGATCTCACCTGAAGAAGGCTGCGCCAGGGGACGACGGCGCGCAAGAGCCGCCCGCTTGCACTGCCGCCACCCATCGGTAAAATGAAGGCGATCATTCACTTTCGTTTTTTGACCATGGGCAAGCGCGACGACAATCGGGAAGAGCGGCGGCGCCGGATTCTGGCGGCGGCGGCGGCGGGTTTCGCCGAACGGGGCTTCCACGGCACCGGCATGGCCGAGATCGCGGCGGCGGCCGGCATCACGCCGGCCAATCTCTACCGCTATTTCGATGCCAAGGAGGCGATCGTGCGCGCGATCGTCGACGAGCAGCGGGAAGCCGTGGCCGTCGCCGTCCAGACGGCAGAGCGGAGGGCCGATGCCCTCGATGCCGTGCTCGGCCTGTTCGGCCATTTCATGGCGGAGGCGCGCAGCCCCCAGGCGAGCCGGCTGTGGCTCGAAATCCTGGCCGAAGTGGCGCGCAATCCCCGCGTTGCCGATGCCTTCACCGCCGACGACGGACTGGTGAAGCAGGGTTTCGCCAGCCTGCTCCGCCGCGGCATGGCCGAAGGCACGGTGCGCGCCGATCTCGACCTCGAGGCGACCGTGATCTGGCTCATCGCCCTGGTCGACGGCGCGGTCGGAAGGGTCGCGGTCGAGCCCGCTTTCGACCTCGATCGGGCCAGCCGGCCCTTCTTCGACCTGATCCGCCGCGCCCTGGCGCCCGCCATCCCGGTCCCTGCCGGCCCGGTGCCGGCATGAGTGCGCCCCCGATCGTGGCGGAAAGGCCGGTGCCGCGGCGCTGGCTGGTACTCGGCGTCGTCGCCCTCTCCTTCCTGCCGGTCACGGTCGATTCGACTGTGCTCTATCTCGCCGTGCCGGCGCTCTCCCAGGCGCTGGGGGCGAGCCGGACCCAGGTCTTGTGGATCATGGACGTCTATCCGTTGACCATGGCGGGCCTCGTCCTGTTGGCCGGGCCGGCGGGCGACCGTTTCGGCCAGCGCAACCTGCTGCTGCTCGGCCTCGGCCTGTTCGGCCTCGCCTCTGCGGCCGCGGCCTTCGCGCCCAGCGCGCCCCTGCTGATCGCCGCCCGGGTGGCGCTGGCGGGCGGCGGCTGCATGATCATCCCCTCGACCCTGGCGATCGTCCGGCGCAGCTTCACCGACCCGCACGAAAGGGGCCTCGCCATCGGCCTCTGGGGCGCCGTCGCCTCGGCCGGCTCGGCGGCGGGGCCGGTGATCGGCGGCTTGCTGCTCGAACATTTCTGGTGGGGTTCTGTCTTTCTCGTCAATGTGCCGCTCGTCCTGGCGACGGGGGCGCTGATCGCCGGCCTGGTCGGCAATCAGGCCCAGGCTACGGCCGCCCCGCTCCGCCCGCTCACCGCCTTGGCCGGCATTCTCGGCGTCGTCGCCGTCGTTTACGGGATCAAGGCGGCGGCCCAAGGCGACGGCATTTCGGCCCTGCCGGCGGCCATCGCCGGGATCGCCGCCCTCGGCCTCTTCGCCTGGCGCCAGCTCCGCCTGGCCGATCCCATGCTCGACCTCCGCCTCTTCGCGATCCGGCGCTTCTCGCTCGGCGTGCTGACCGCGGTCGGGCCGATCATGGTGCTGGTCGGTTTCGTGCTCGCCCTCCTGCAGCAACTCCAATTGGTCACCGGCCTGTCGCCGCTCGATGCCGGGCTCACGGTGGTGCCGCTCGATGTCGCGGCGGCCCTGAGCGGGCCGCTGGCCGGGCGGCTGCTGGCGCGCGTCGGACTTCGTCCGCTCGCCATTACCGGGCTGATCCTGGCCGCTTCGGCCTATTTCCTGCTGCTCGGCGGCGGGCCGATCCTGGTCGCGGTGATTGCCGCCGGGGCGGGACATGGTGCCCTGATGGCGCTCGCCACCAATACGGTGATGACGGCGGCACCGCCCGAAAAGGCCGGCGCGGCCGCGGCGATCGAATCGGTCGCCTATGAGCTCGGCACCGGGCTCGGCGTCGCCCTTTTCGGCTCGCTGCTGGGGGCTGCCTTCGCTGCTCGCTTCGCCGATTCCGCAGCGGGCGATTCGATCGCCGCGGCCCTCGCCACCGCCGAGCGGCTGGGCGGGGCGGAGGGGGCGGCCCTGGCCGAGGCCGCCCGCGCCGCCTTCGACGGTGCCTTCGGCCTGGCGCTCGCGGTCGCGGGCGGCACCTGCCTCCTGCTCGCCCTGGCGATCTGGCACCTGGGCCGCCCTGCGAAAGCACTTCACAAGGCGGCGGCCTGACGCCACCCTTGGCGGGTCATGAGCGTCGATCCCGGCACATGGAAGATTGAGGTCGCCCAGGGTGCGCATCTGATCGATGCCGCGGCCTGGAATGCCTGTGCCGGGCCGGACAATCCCTTCGTTTGCCATGAATTCTTCCGCTGCGTAGAAGACTCGGGGGCTGCCTCGGCGGCGACCGGCTGGGCGCCGCACCACCTCGTCCTGCGCGACGCGGCCGGGACCGTCGCCGGCATCATGCCGCTCTATCTGAAGAGCCATTCGCGCGGCGAATATGTCTTCGACCAGGGCTGGGCCGAAGCCTTCCAGCGCGCCGGCGGGCGTTACTATCCGAAGCTCCAAGGCGCCGTCCCCTTCACCCCGGTGACCGGCCCGCGCTTCCTGGTCGGCCCCGGGCGGGACCGCCCGTCGGTCGAGGCCACGCTTGCCGCCACCGCCGTCCAACTGGCGAAGGACAACGACATCTCCTCCCTCCACATCACCTTCCCGAGCGAGGGGGAATGGCAGCGCCTGGCCGGCCAAGGCTTCCTGCAGCGGACCGACCGCCAGTTCTTCTGGGATAATGACAGTTACGCCAGCTTCGACGATTTCCTGGGCGCCCTGGCCTCGCGAAAGCGGAAGCAGATCCGGAAGGAACGGATCGCCGCCTTGCAGGAGGGGGCGATCGAGGTCCTGGCCCTGACCGGCGACGAACTCCGCCCCGAACACTGGCTGGCCTTCGAGCGCTGCTACCTCGCCACCGGCGCACAGAAATGGGGCACGCCCTATCTCAATCGCGATTTCTTCACCCGCCTGCACGAGACCATGCGCGACCGCGTCCTCCTGGTCATGGCGCGGCGGGGCGGGCGCTGGATCGCCGGTGCCCTCAACCTGATCGGCACGGACACGCTCTATGGCCGGAATTGGGGTGCTGTCGAGGACCACCCCTTCCTGCATTTCGAAGTCTGCTATTACCAGGCGATCGATTTCGCCATCGCGCGCGGCCTGAAGCGGGTCGAGGCCGGCGCCCAGGGCGAGCACAAGCTGGCCCGCGGCTATGTCCCGCAGCCGACCTATTCGCTGCATTGGATCGGCGATCCCGGCTTTCGCCGTGCCGTCGCCGACTATCTGCGCCGCGAGCGCGAGGCGGTCGAGGTCGAAAGCGCCTATCTCGAAGAACACGCCCCCTATCGCCACGAGGAAGGGCGTTGAGCCCGATTGATCGGCGGCGCCCGCCCCTCTATCTCTTTGATTTTACGCATCTTCGGACGGCGAACCGGATTCCACTTCGCCTGAAGATGCTCTAGTCTGGCGCCCCAACCGACGGAGGCAGGAAATGGCGAGTCACCCCCACCCCTTGCGGAACGCGGAGTGCATCTTCTGCAAGATCGTTGCGGGCGAGATCCCCTGCCACAAGGTCTATGAAGACGACAAGACCCTGGCCTTCATGGATATTTTTCCGCTGAGCCCGGGCCATACGCTGGTCATCCCCAAGGACCACCACCCCGATCTCTTCGCCCTGCCGGACGACCTGGGCAGCCCGCTGATGACCACCTCCCGGCGTGTCGCGCTCGCCATCGCCAAGGCCTTCGGGCCGGACGGCGTCAACCTGTTCCAGGCCAATGGTGCGGCCGCAGGCCAGACCGTGTTCCATTTCCACCTGCACATCCTGCCCCGCCGCAAGGGCGACGGCGTGATTTCGACCGACCACGGCCAGCGCCCGGGCGACCACGCCGCCCTGGCCAAGGAAGCCGAGGCCGTGCGCGCCGTCCTGGCGGAGATGTGAGGCGGCATTGCTCCGCCGTTTCCGGATCCGCAACTACCGTTCGCTCCGCGATGTCGCGATAGCGCCGGGCGAATTGACCGTGGTGACCGGCGCCAATGGCGCCGGCAAGTCCAGCCTCTACCGTGCCCTGACCCTGGCCGCCGCCGCGGCCCGGGGCGACCTCGCCCGCACCCTGGTCGAGGACGGCGGCATGCCCTCCGCCCTCTGGGCCGGGGACTGGCGGAAGGAGGAGCGGCGCCGGATCGAAATCACCGTCGAGACCGCGGACTGGCGCTTCGACCTCGCCTGCGGCCTGCCGGTCCCGCCCGCCGGCGCCTTCGAACTCGACCCTGCGGTCAAGGAGGAGCGGCTGACCGGGCCGGACGGCACCGCGCTGCTCGAACGCCAGGGGCCGAGCGCCTGGATGCGGGCCAAGGGCGCCCGCAGCCGGACGGCCTACCCCGCCGCCCTCGACCCGCAGGAAGCGGCCATGGCGCAATTGCGCGAGCCGCATCTCTATCCCGATGTCGCCATCGCCCAGGCGCAACTCCTGCGCTGGCGCTTCTATCACCATTTCAGAACCGACGCCGGCTCGCCCGTCCGCAGCCCGCAGATCGGCACGCGGACGCCCGTGCTGGCCGCCGACGGCAGTGACCTCGCCGCCGCCTTCCAGACCATCCTGGAGATCGGCGACCCGCGGGCGCTCGAAGACGCCGTCGACCGTGCCTTTCCCGGCGCCCGCCTGACCATCGAACATGGCGACGGGCAATTCGCCACCTTCCTGCACCAGCGCGGCTTCAAGCGCCCCTTCGCCGCCCGCGAACTGTCGGACGGCACGCTCCGCTACCTCTGCTTGATCGCCGCCCTGCTCTCGCCCCGGCCGAGCCCCCTCCTCATCCTGAACGAGCCGGACCAGAGCCTGCACCCGGACCTCTCCGGCCCGCTGTCCGACCTCATCCTGGCGGCCTCGCTGCGCTCCCAGGTGATCGTCATCACCCATAGCGAGCCGCTGGCCCGCCTGCTCGCCCGGGCCGGTGCCGCTGCCGTCGACCTCCGCCTCGAGAGTGGCGCCACGGTGGCCGAGGAGACCGCCTGATCAGCCGCGGATGGCGGCGATCACGGCCTCGAGCCAGTCCAGGGCCACCGGATCCTCGCCCACGTCGGTGACGAATTCCTGGCCCCGCGACGCGACCTCGAGGAGGCCGTCGCCCAGCCAGCGTTCCGCCCGGTCGTGATAGCTGAGCCCATGGCGGGCGAGCCAGGCGGGCACCGTCCAGCGCCGCAGGGGACCGCCCGGCCTGGTCAATCGCAGGTTGGGTGACGCCACGGCGGCGGTCGCCCCCGCGCCGACGAAGAGGAGATTGCGCCGGCCCCAGTCGCCGATCGCATGGGGATGGGGCCGGGGCGTTTCGACACAGCCGGGTTCGGCGACCGACTCGACGCGCAGATAGCCGAAGATCCGGTGATGGCGCTCGCCCGTCGCCGGCTCGGCGAAGAGGCCGAAAAAGAGGAAGACATCCCCCGGCCCCACGCCCCGGTTCAGCAGATGGCCGAGCGCGGCGCCATGTTGGCCGAACCAGCAGCGGCCGGAATCGAACATGGGATCGTCATGGCAGGGATGGTGGCGACCGACGCGTCCCCGCGTGGCCGCCTCGACCAGATCGCCCAGACCGAGGTCGGCATAGCAGGTGGCGGATCGCCGATCGGCCGGGATCGGCAGCGAAACGGGACCTCCCGCCACCACGGGCGACGGCGCGCCACCGGACGCGCTGTCGAACCCCTTGCGGCTGAAGACGATGCGCAGGCTCAGAAGCCGATGGCGGTGAGCAACACCTTGGACAGTTCGTCGGCCGGCAGCTTCACCAAGTCGCGGTCGATCGCATTGGTCAGCTTGGCCCGGGCGCTGGCGCCCAGCACGGTGCGGATCTCACCCAGCATGGCGGGCGGGGCGGCGATGATCAGGCGGTCGTAGCGGCCTTCGCGCGCGGCGGCGTCAAGGCGCTGGGCCAGGACTTCGGCGAAACGGCGCTCTTCCGCCTTCTGCGGATCCTGCTTCGGCTCGATCGCCGAGCGGCGATCATCGGCCGACGAATAGCTGCGGCCGGGATGATCCGAGCCGATTTCGCGGGCGAAATGATGGGCCTGTTCCGGCTCGATCACACCGCCGTCAACCCCATGCAATTTGTCGAAAGGCCGCGCGCCTTCCAGCAGGCGGGCATGATGACCGTCGGCGAGCAAGACCCAGTAGGTGGGCAGATGCGGCATCGAATGACTCCTCAAGACTCGGAGCCATTATGGGGTGGCGCCCCCAATTCTCACTTGATTTGAATCAAGGCCCGGGGACGGGGAGCGTTTCCCCATCCCCGGCGTTCCATTCAATGCACCAATTCGGGCGTCCGTTCGCCGTCTTCCGGATGGTCGTCGTGATCGTCGGCCGCGGGCGGGCGCTTGGCCGCCTCGACCTCGAAAGTGATCTGGCCGTCCTTGAAGTCGACATGGACGGTGCCGCCGCGCGCCAGCTTGCCGAACAGGAGATCGTCGGCCAGCGGCTTCTTGATCTTCTCGGCGATGACACGGGCGAGCGGACGGGCACCGAATGCGGGATCGAAGCCCACCTCGGCCAGATGGCTGCGCGCCGCCTGGGAGACGGTGATCTCGACGCCCCGGTCGCCGAGCTGGAATTCCAGTTCGGCGATGAATTTGTCGACCACCTTGGCGATGACCTCCGGCGACAGGCCGCTGAAGGGCACCACCGCGTCCAGCCGGTTGCGGAATTCCGGCGTGAACAGGCGCTTGATCGCATCCTCGTCGGCGCCGACGTTCATCTCCCGCCCGAAGCCGATCGCGGGCTTGGCCGCCTCCGCCGCGCCGGCGTTGGTGGTCATGATCAGCACGACGTTACGGAAGTCGATCTTCTTGCCGTTGTGATCGGTCAGCTTGCCGTGGTCCATCACCTGGAGAAGAATGTTGAACAGATCGGGATGGGCCTTCTCGATCTCGTCGAGCAGCAGGATGCTGTGCGGATGCTGGTCGATCGCATCGGTCAGGAGCCCGCCCTGGTCGAAGCCGACGTAACCCGGAGGGGCACCGAGCAGGCGCGACACCGTGTGGCGTTCCATATATTCCGACATGTCGAAGCGAATCAGCTCGACGCCCATGATCTTGGCGAGCTGGCGCGCCACCTCGGTCTTGCCGACACCGGTGGGACCCGAGAAGAGATAGGAGCCGATCGGCTTCTCCCCTTCGCGGAGGCCGGCGCGGGCGAGCTTGATCGAGGCCGCGAGAGCGGTGATCGCCGCATCCTGGCCATAGACGACGCGGCGAAGCTCGGTCTCCAGATTGGCGAGCAGGGCCTTGTCGTCCTTGGAGACCGACTTGGGCGGGATGCGGGCGATCTTGGCCACCACCGCCTCGATCTCCTTCACCCCGATGGTCTTCCGCCGCTTGGCCGGCGGCAGCAGCATCTGGGCCGCACCCGATTCGTCGATCACGTCGATCGCCTTGTCCGGCAGCTTGCGGTCGTTGATATATTTGGCCGCCAGTTCCACCGCCGCCTTGATCGCGTCGTTGGTGTAACGCACCTGGTGGTGCTCCTCGAAATAGGGCTTGAGACCCTTGAGGATCTTGACCGCGTCCGGGATCGAGGGTTCGTTCACATCGATCTTCTGGAAGCGGCGGAGCAGCGCCCGGTCCTTCTCGAAGTAGGAGCGGAACTCCTTATAGGTGGTCGAGCCGATGCAGCGGAGCGAACCCTGGGCCAGCGCCGGCTTCAAGAGGTTCGAAGCATCCATCGAGCCGCCGGAGGTGGCACCGGCGCCGATCACCGTGTGGATTTCGTCGATGAACAGGATGGCGCCGGGCGACTGCTCGATCTCGGCGATCACCGCCTTCAGCCGTTCCTCGAAATCACCGCGGTAACGCGTGCCGGCCAGCAGCGTGCCCATGTCGAGCGAATAGATGACGGCGTTCAGCAGAACCTCCGGCACATCGCCCTCGACGATCTTGAGCGCCAGGCCCTCGGCGATCGCGGTCTTGCCGACGCCGGGATCGCCGACCAGCAGCGGGTTGTTCTTCTGCCGCCGGCACAGGATCTGGATCGTGCGCTCGATCTCGGGCTCACGGCCGATGACGGGATCGATCTTGCCGTCGGCCGCCTTCTTGTTGAGGTTGACGGCATAGGCCGCCAGCGCCTCGCCCTTGCGCGGCGCCTGGGTCTCGCCCTGGCGCCGCTGGGTCCCCGGATCGCCGCCGGTCGGGCCTTCCTCGTCGGCGCCGCGCACCGGCCGGCTCTCGCCCATGCCGGGACGCTTGGCGACACCATGGCTGATGTAACTCACCGCATCCAGCCGGGTCATGTCCTGCTCCTGCAGGAAATAGGCGGCATGGGATTCGCGTTCGCCGAAGATGGCGACCAGGACGTTGGCGCCGGTCACCTGGTCGCGGCCGGACGACTGGACATGGATCACGGCGCGCTGGATCACCCGCTGGAAGCTGGTGGTCGGCTTGGCGTCGTCTTCCTGGTCGACCACCAGGCCTTCGAGTTCGGTATCCAGGTAATTGGTGAGCTGGCGCCGCAGGAGGTCGAGGTCGACGTTGCAGGCGCGCATGACGGCCGCCGCGTCGGCGTCGTCGATCAGGGCCAGAAGGAGGTGTTCGAGGGTTGCGAATTCATGCTGACGCTCGTTGGCGAGCGCCAGTGCCCGGTGAAGGGACTTTTCGAGGCTGCGCGAAAAAGACGGCAAGGCACACCTCCAGCTTCACGCCCACCGCCGATCGGGCGGTCACGGTGCCGGGGCTCCCGGGCGGGAGCGACGGCAGACGCGGAAGGCTGGCGACAGGCCCTACGCGCCTATTCCTTCTCCATGGTGCATTGAAGCGGATGCTGGTGTCGACGGGCGAAATCCACCACTTGGGTCACTTTCGTCTCCGCCACCTCGTAGGTGAAGACACCACAGACGCCGATCCCCTTCTGATGCACATGAAGCATGATCTGGGTCGCCTCCTCCCGGTTCTTGTGGAAGAAGCGTTCGAGCACATGGACGACGAATTCCATAGGCGTGTAATCGTCGTTCAAAAGCAGCACGCGATACATCGACGGGCGCGCCGTCTTGGGCCGCGTCGCGGTCAGAAGGCCTGTCTGTTGGCCATTGTCGTCCCCCGGGCCGGTGGCGGCGAGTGGACGTTGAACGAAGTCGGACATGCTGCTCATCGATGCGAACGACTGTGACTAGATGGGATGCCGCGGCCGGATTTCCAGTCCCGGCGGCAGCGCCTGCCCTGCTTCAAAATTCTGCGCCGTTTCGGTACAAAGACAAGCCCGCCGTCCGGCAGGGCGCCGATGCGCCAGACGCTGGCCGGCAGAAACGAATGTGCCGGCCGAGGTTGCCCCGGGCCGGCACTTTCGTCATCGAAATGACTAAAATATTGGCGCCGGCCATGGTACGCAGGCCGGCGTCTCTACGCTCGCCCGGCCTTGTGGCCGACCGAGCCAGATTCCCGCAGCCGGTCAGGGACCGGCCGGGTGAGTTCATGCAGCCAGTCAGGCGACCGGCTGGGCGAACTTCTTGAAGGTCGTGCCGAGCTGGCGGCTGACCGGCTCGATCGCGTCCTGGGTGAACTGCACGGTCATCTCGCCGATCTTGTTGGTGAAGGCGAGGAAGGCGTCGAAGGCGGCCTTGGTGTAGTCGTTCTGGATGTCGACGACTTCGCGCAGGCTCTTGGCGCCGACCACGGCCTTCGAGGTCGAAACCAGATCTTCCACGGCCTTCTTGGTGTAGGCGGCGGTCTCGGACGAAACGCCCTCGACGCCCTTCACGGCGATGTTGAACGAAGCGACGAAGGCTTCGTAGGTGTCCTTGGACGAGGCGCCGGCGTCTTCGAACGCCTTCAGGGCCTGGTCGATCTTGCCCTTCACCTGTTCGGTGGTGGCCTTGATGGTTTCGGTAGCGGTGTCGGTCACTTCAGTGGTCTCCGGTTTGGCAGTTTTGGTCTTCGCGGCCATGATGATCCCTCGTTGGCAATAGCTTCGTGGGTCAGGTCGGCAGTGACGCCAGCCGGCCCGCCATCGTGGCGCACCCGGGCACCACGCCTCAGCGTCCAGCTTCATCGCCCTGGCCCGGGGGACCGAAAAGCGGCAGCCGCAAAATACGCGGCCCCATCGGTCCGGCCGGCACAGCCGCTTTTGCTGCAACGCGGTATGTGCTTAATGTGCGCCGATATCCCCAGGAGTCAAGGGGTTTTGTTGCAATGCAGCAAAAATTGGACGAAAGACCAATTCCGTCATTCGAAACGGGCGACGTCGAGCCCGTTCGTGTCGACCTGGACGGTGAAGGGCTGCAGCGAATCGTCCGGATGAGGGCCGCCGAACAGGGGATCGAGGTCGAGCCGGCGGGGCCGGTTGATGGCGACGCCGGTGCGATCCGCCTCGAACAATTGCTCGGGGAAGCTCGCCTTGGCGAAACGGGCGTCCGGTGCCTGGAAGGCGTTGAAATGGAAGACGCCGGCCCGGCAGATCGACACCACCCAATAGAAATTGTCCGAGCGCAGGAATTCGCCCTTGGGCGCCGGGCCCGCCACGTCCGACTCGGCCATCGCCTTCTCCAGTGCCGCCAAGCGGCGCTTGTCGATACCGATGCTGGCCTTGGTCGCCTCGAGATTGTTGCCCTCCGGCCCGAAGGCCAGGAGCGTGCCGGGCCCCCACACCCATTGGTCGACCTGGGCACCGTAACTCGTGTATTTCAGCTCGTAGGCGCGCACCTGTTCGGTCCAGATCGCGTTGTAGACGAAGCGGATGCGATCAGGTCCGCCGGCCGCACAAGCCTTCTTGATGTCGTCGCCGGAGAGATAGGGGAACCAGCTCGCCAGCCGGCCCAGGTTGCTCGAGATCGGGCCGTTCGCCGCACAGGCGCCGAGCAGCAGGGCAGCGCCCAAGGACACGAGCCGCACTACCTTCGACATCGAAACGCCTCCACCGGAATGGGCGAAGAATGCCCCATCGCAGGCCCGGCGCCAAGGTCCCTCGTCCCCTGTTCCCAGGCGGTTGCCCGTCCCAGCTGACTTCGCGTCTCAAGCCTCGACCGCAAGCATCGGATTTCATGGACAAACTTCGACCCCGGCCGTATCGTTGCCGCTGGGCTGTAAATCGTGCAGGGGCGAGCCGATGCGGGTTGCGCTTTCGATGGCCCGGCGACTGTTGTCCGGGCGCGCGGGGGTTGGTCTTTCCAGTGGGATGGTGGCACGGCCGAGACCCGGCCGGCGATCGTCGCCGCTCGTCCTGGCCCTCTGTCTGATGCTGCTGGCGGGCATCGCCGGGATCGCCCGGCCGGCCGCCGCGGCACCTGAATTCTCCGTCGTCATCCTGGATGCTGAAACCGGGCGGGTCATCCTGTCCGACAGTCCGTCGGCGCTGCGCCATCCGGCCTCGCTGACCAAGATGATGACACTCTATCTCACCTTCGACGCGCTGAAGGCCGGCACGCTGACGCTCGACCAGCGGCTGCCCGTCTCGGCCTATGCTTCGTCGCGACCGCCGACCAAGCTGGGCCTGCCGCCGGGCAAGACGGTCGCCGTGCGCGACGCCATCATGGCGCTGATCACCCTTTCGGCCAACGACATGGCCGTGGTGCTGGGCGAAGCCCTGGCCGGCAGCGAGGGAGCCTTCGCCGCCCGCATGACCGCCCGCGCCCACGAGCTGGGCATGACCAGCACCCGTTTCGTCAATGCGAACGGCCTGCCCGAGGACGAGCAGGTGACTTCGGCCAACGACATGGCCAAGCTCGGCCTCGCCCTGATGCGCGACCATCCGGACTATTATCCGATGTTCTCGACCCAGAAGTGGCGCTTCGGCGGCAAGGTGATCACCAATCACAACCGCATGCTCGGCCGCTACGAGGGCACCAACGGCATCAAGACCGGCTATATCAAGGCCTCGGGCTTCAATCTCGTGGTCTCGGTGGTGCGCGACGGCCATCACCTGGTGGGCGCCATCTTCGGCGGCTCGTCGGCCAAGGCGCGTGACGACCACATGATCGAACTGTTGGACGCCGCCTTCGCGCGGATCCGCAGCAATCCCCAGGCGATCGCCAGTGCCCAGGTGATCCGCCCGAACGAGGTTTCGCCGCCGCGCCGTGCCGCCGTGGCCGCAGCGACTCCGGCGCCGGCCCCCAACCCGGCCGAAGTCGCCCTGGCCGCCGCTGCCCTGGACGCCAAGGTGGCCGAAGTCTCCACCGGCGAGGAGAGCGACGCGGAAGACGCCTACGCCAGCGTGCCGCCGACGGCGGTCCGTCCCCGTGGCCAGGTCGCCGCCGCCCCGGCCCCCCGTCCGGTGGTCGCCACCGCGGTGCCGAATACGCTGGACGCCCAGGCCGCCGAAGGCCATCGGCGCGAGGCCGTGGGTGAGAACTGGGGTCTGCAGATCGGCGCGTTCCGCCGCCAGGACGCCGCCCTGTCCCACCTGAACGACGCCGTAAGGGCCGCCCCCGCACTGCTGCGCCGGGCCCAGACGGCCGTCAACGAAGGCACGGACGACAAGGGCACGATCTACCGCGCCCGTTTCGTCGGCCTGAGCGAGACCGCCGCCCGCCAGGCCTGCCTGGCGCTGCGCCAGAAGTCCCTCGCCTGCATCGCGCTGAAAATGCCGTCGACCGTGGTCGCCTCGGCCACGCCGGCCGAATAGAGCCCTGCCCGGACGGAAGGGGGCCCTGCACAGGGGCCCCCTTTTTTATGCCGCCGCCGACGGGCAGGATGGCGTCATGTCGGACCAGACCACAGAACCGAAGGCGGCCTTCGCCCCGCCCGATCCGCCCAGCCCCGCGACCGCCAAGAAGGCGCCGCGCCCGCGCGATGCCGCCACCCTGATTCTCTACCGCCGGCCCGCGGCGGGCGGCCTCGAACTCCTGATGGGGCTGCGCCACCACGGCCATCGCTTCATGCCCAATCAATGGGTCTTCCCGGGTGGCAAGCTGGACCGGGCCGACCTGACCACGCCCGCCGTGGCGCTGCGCGGCGAGGTCGCCGCCGCCCTGGGCAGGACGGCGCCGCCCCGCCGCGCCCATGGCCTCGCCGTCGCCGCCGTGCGCGAGACCTTCGAAGAGACCGGCCTGATGATCGGCGCGCCCGATGCCCGGGCCGCCCGCCTGGCCGGCGGGCCGCTGGCCGATTTCGCCGCGGTCGGCCTGGTCCCCGCGCTCGACCGGCTCGACTATGTCGCGCGGGCGATCACGCCGCCCTATCGGCCGACCCGTTTCCACGCCCGTTTCTTCCTCGCCCCGGCCGAGGTCGCCCAGGGCGAGGCCCGGCCTTCGCCCGAGCTGACCGAAGTCGCCTGGGTGCCGCTGGCCGAAGCCCACCGCCTGGACCTGCCGCGCATCACCGGCATGGTGCTGGACCTGATCGAGGGGCATCTCACCGGCGCCGACCGGCGCATCCCCGCCTACGGCATGCGCTACGGCCGCCAGACCGTCGACTATGACGGCTGAGGCGGCGCCCCTGCCGCTGCGCAGCCTGGCCGGGGTGATCGCCTGCATCTGCATCGTCGGCATGACCTTCAGCCTGTCGCTGCCCCTGCTCTCCCTCCTCCTCGAGGCGCAGGGCGTGGCGAGCTGGCTGATCGGCGTCAATGCCGCCACCACCGGGGTCGCCACCCTGGCGGCGGCGCCCCTGGTGCCCGGCCTGGTGCGGCGCTTCGGCGTCATGCCCTTCCTGATCGGCTGCATCCTGCTCTCGGCGGCGAGCCTGATCGCCTTTCCCCTGTGGCCCACGCTGGGCGCCTGGTTCCTGCTCCGCTTCACCATGAACATCGCGGTGACCGGGCTCTTCGTCGTCTCCGAATCCTGGATCAGCCATCTCGCCGGGTCGGCGCGGCGGGGCCGGGTGATGGGCCTCTATGCGACGGCGCTGGCCGCCGGCTTCATGTTCGGCCCCGTCTTGCTGCAGGCGACCGGGATCGAGGGCATCGCCCCCTTCGCTGCGACCGCCCTGGCGACCCTCGCCGCCGCCCTGCCGCTGGCCGCCGCCCGGCGCGACCTGCCACCCTTCGAGGAACCGCCGCGCGCCAGCCTGGCCACGGTGGCGCGCAGTGCGCCTGCCGTGGTGGCGGTCGCCCTTCTCTATGGCGCGGTCGAATCCGGCGTGCTCTCGCTCCTGCCGGTGTGGGGCGTGCAGAACGGGCTCGGCGAATTGGCGGCGGCGCGACTCACGGTCTGGGTCGGGGCCGGCAACGTCTTGCTGCCGTTGCCGATCGGAATCGCCGCCGACCGGCTGGGGCGGCGCGCGGTGATGCTGGCCTGCGCGGCAGCGGCGGGTCTCGCCGCCCTCGGCCTGCCGGCGGCCCTGGGCGGACCGCTGCTCGGCCCCCTGCTGATCGTGCTCGGCGGCTCGCTGCTCGGCCTCTATACCGCGGGGCTGACCGATCTCGGCCATCGTTTCGCCGGCGCCGATCTCGCCACCGCCAATGCCGCCTATGTCGTCTTCTACGGCATCGGCGCGGTGACCGGGCCGCCCCTCGCCGGCGGCGCCCACGGCCTGGCCGGCACCGTCGGCCTGCCGCTCACCATGGCCCTCGGCTGCGCCGCCTTCCTGGCCGGGGTCTTCTTCGCGCGGAAGCCCCCACGCTGAAGCCTTGACAAGCGGACGCGCCCGAGTATGTTCGCGGTTCATTTTTTCGAGGCGCGTGCGATCCGCGCCTGCTGGAGTCTGTCATGGCAAAGCCGACCACGCTGAAGATCAAGCTCGTCAGCACCGCGGAGACCGGGTACTTCTACGTCACCAAGAAGAACCCGCGCACCAAGACCGAGAAGCTGTCGCTGAAGAAGTACGACCCGGTCGTGCGCAAGCACGTCGAGTTCAAGGAATCCAAGATCAAGTAAGAGCGCTCTCCGCGCTCCTGATCTGCAGCCTCGCGGCTTGTCCGCGCTGACGGCGGCCCTTAAGGTGCCGCCGTTGCTATTTGCGCGGAACGGAGACCGGCCATGGCTGCTGCGGCCCAGACACTCGAGCAATGGGAAGCCCGTGCCAAGGCACTGAGCTTCCGGCACCTCGCCTTCATCGGCGGGCGCTTCGTCCCCGCCTCCTCCGGCCGCACCTTCCCCCGCCTCTCGCCGACCGACGGCCGCCTGCTGACCCAGGTCGCCGAATGCGATGCCGACGATGTCGACCATGCCGTGGCTTCGGCCCGCAAGGCCTTCGAGTCGGGCGCCTGGTCGCGCGCCGCCCCCCGCTTCCGCAAGAAGGTCCTGCTCAAGCTGGCCGAGCTGATGCGCAAGCATGCCGACGAACTGGCCCTGCTCGAAACCCTCGACATGGGCAAGCCGATCGGCGATTCGACGGCCGTGGATGTGCCGGCCTCGGCCAATACGATCCAGTGGTACGCCGAGGCGATCGACAAGGTCTATGACGAGATCGCCCCCACCGTCTCCTCCGCCTTCGGCCTGGTGACGCGGGAGCCGATCGGCGTGGTCGCCGCCGTCGTGCCGTGGAACTTCCCGCTGCTGATGACCTGCTGGAAGCTCGGCCCGGCGCTGGCAACCGGCAATTCCGTCGTGCTGAAGCCGGCGGAGCAGAGCCCGCTCTCCGCCCTTCGCCTGGCCGAACTGGCGTCCGAGGCCGGCCTGCCCGAAGGCGTGTTGAACGTCGTGCCCGGCTTCGGCGAGACCGCGGGCGCGGCGCTGGGCCTGCATATGGATGTCGATGCCGTCACCTTCACCGGCTCGACCCAGGTCGGGAAATATTTCCTGGAATATTCCGGCCGCTCGAACATGAAGGTGGTCAGCCTGGAATGCGGCGGCAAATCCCCGCATATCGTGATGGCCGATTGCGGCGATCTCGACCTCGCCGCGACCAAGGCGGCCTGGGGCATCTTCTATAACCAGGGCGAAGTCTGCACTGCCGGCTCCCGCCTGTTGCTCGAAGAGCCGATCAAGGACGCATTCCTGGACAAGCTCGCCCGCGTCGCCGAAACGATCCAGCCCGGCAACCCGCTCGACCCCGCGACCAAGATGGGCGCCATCGTCGACGAGAAGCAGATGGGCCGCGTGCTCGACTATATCGAGACCGGCAAGGAAGAGGCCAAGCTCCGCCTTGGCGGCCACCGCGCCCTGACCCAGAGCGGCGGCTTCTATGTCGAGCCGACCGTGTTCGAGGACGTGAATCCCCACGCCAAGATCGCCCAGGAGGAAATCTTCGGCCCGGTCCTTTCCGCCATCACCTTCAACGGCCTCGAAGAGGCGATCTCGATCGCCAACGGCACGATCTACGGCCTCGCCTCGGCGATCTGGACCAAGGACATCGACAAGGCGCTGAAGGCCGCCCGCGCCCTCCGCGCCGGCATGGTGTGGATCAACGGCTGGGACGAGGACGACATCACCGTCCCCTTCGGCGGCTTCAAACAGTCCGGCTTCGGCCGCGACCGCTCGCTCCACGCGATGGAGAAATATACCCAGCTCAAGTCGACCTGGATCAGCATCCGCTGATCCAGGCGGCCGCCCTCAGAAGCCTTCCAGCACGATCTTGCCGCGGACACCGCCGGTCTCGACCAGCGCGTGGGCACGCTTGAGATTGGCGGCGTCGATCCGGCCGTAATTCTCGGTCAGCGTTGTCCGCAGGGGGCCGGCGTCGACCAGCCGGGCGACCTCGGCCAGCAGCCGCCCCTGGGCCGCCATGTCCGCGGTCTGGAACAGCGAGCGGGTGAACATGAGTTCCCAGTGGACCGACACGCTCTTTCGCTTGAAGGGGGTGATGTCGAGCACCGCCGGGTCGTCGATCAGGGCGAAGCGGCCCTGGGGCGCGATCGCTTCGACGATCTCGGGTAGATGCTGGTCGCTGTGGGTGGTCGAGAAGACGAAACCGGGCGCCCCCAGGCCGAGGGCCGCCACCTGGGGTGCCAGCGGTGCGCGATGATCGATCACGTGATGAGCGCCGAGGTCGCGCACCCAATCCCGCGTCTCCGGCCGGGACGCAGTGGTGATCACGGTGAGGCCGGTCAGCCTGCGGGCGAGCTGCACGGCGATCGAGCCGACTCCGCCGGCCCCGCCGACGATGAGGATCGCCGGGGCCGCGCCGGGCACGGGACGGCCGACGTCGAGACGGTCGAACAGCGCCTCCCAGGCCGTGATGGCGGTCAGCGGCAAGGCCGCCGCCGCGGCGAAAGACAGACTTTCCGGCTTCTTCGCGACGATCCGACTGTCGACCAGGTGGAATTCGGCATTGGTGCCGGGGCGGGTCAGATCGCCGGCATAGAAGACTTCGTCACCCGGCCTGAAATCTCCGGCATCTGGCCCGGTCTCGACCACCACGCCGGCGGCATCCCAGCCCAGCACCTTCCACTCGCCCTCTGGTACCGCGCCCCTGCGCACCTTGTAGTCGGCGGGATTGACCGACACCGCCTTCACCTGGACCAGCAGGTCGCGCCCGGCCGCGGCAGGACGGGGCAATTCGATGTCGACGAGGGATTCCGCCGCCTCGATGGGGCCGGGGGTACGGTAGCCGATGGCACGCATGACGATCTCCTTCGCGGCATTTGCCTGGGAGACAGTTGCGCCCTACCATGCATGATCGCAAGAATGCACATTTAATGCACATAGTGTTGAAAAGGATACCGTGATGCCGCGCCCCCACCACGAACGCCTGGATTGCAGTCCCGGCTGCGCCGTCGAGGCGACCCTGTCGCTGATCGACGGCAAGTGGAAGGGTGTCGTCCTCTATCACCTGTTCGAAGGCACCCTGCGCTTCAACGAGATCCGCCGTCGCATCCCCAATTGCACCCAGCGCATGTTGACCAACCAATTGCGCGAACTGGAGGCCGACGGGCTGATCGCCCGCAAGGTCTATCCGGAAGTGCCGCCCAAGGTGGAATACAGCCTCACTGCGCGCGGCCGCAGCCTGGAGGCGGTAATTACGGCCTTGAAGTCCTGGGGCGACACGAATATGGCCGGCGCCCTCGCCCCGCCGGCTGCGGCTTGCCGGGGCGCGGCCTGACCGGGCTCAGCCCTGCTCGAAGCCGGCGAGCGCCGTCTCGACCCGCTTGCGGGCGGCGGCACTCGCGGTGAAATAGGCGGGGGTGATGTGATAGCGCCCGTCGCCGTCCTGCATGAGATAGCCGCGGTTGAGCAGCACGCCGAGCTTGCGCCGCAGGGTCTCGCGCGGGACCTCGGCCAGGCGCGACAGGCGGAGCAGCGGCATGCCCGCCGTGTCGCCGTCGAGCAACTGGCGCAGCAGGAGCCGCATCACCGCGCCCTGCTCGTCACCGCCATGCAGCCTCATGCGCTCCTCGGCGATCAGGTCCAGGAGGTCGAGCAGGCGCCGCACGCCGACGGCATCGTCCGCGTCCCGGACGAAGCCCGGCGTGACGGCCGGCGCCTTCTCCGTCATCGCGAGACGGCGATCCGGTTGCGCCCCTCCGCCTTGGCCCGGTAGAGGACGTCGTCGGCGCGGCGGATCACGCCTTCGACCGTCTCGCCCTCATGCGCTTCAGCGACGCCGATCGAGGCGGTGACATGGATCTCGTGGCTGTCGCCGATGGCGAAGGGCTCCTTGCCGGTGACGCGCAGCAGGCGCTGGGCGATCATCTCCGCTTCCTGCAGGCTGGTCTCGGGCATGACGATCATGAATTCCTCGCCGCCGTAGCGCGCAGCGAGATCGACGCCGCGCACGTTCATGCGCAGGCGATGGGCGAACTGCTTCAGCACGGCATCGCCCGCGGCATGGCCGTAATTGTCGTTGATCGACTTGAAGAAATCGAGGTCGAGCAAAAGGATCGCGGTCGAGCGGTGGACTTGCGCCGCGGCCCCGATGCGGCCGGCCAGGTGGCTCTCCAGGTAGCGGCGGTTGTAGAGCCCGGTCAGCGGATCGAGCACCGCCATCTCGACCGACATCTGCATGGTGGCGCGGAGCCGGTCCTGGTAGCGCTTGCGGCGGAGCTGGGAATTCACCCGGGCCATCAGCTCGGCTTGGTCGACCGGCTTGGTCACATAATCGTTCACCCCGAGGTCGAAGGCGCGCAGCAGCGAGCGGTCGTCGCCCGTGCGGGAGAGCACGAGGACGGGAACCTGGCGCAGGCGTTCCGACGAGCGGAGATGAGCGCAGAGGCGAAGCCCGTCCTGCCCCGGCAGCGTGAGGCTGACGATCACCAAGTCCCAGTCACCGTCACGAATTGCGGTCCGGGCGGCCGAATCGTCATTCACCATGGCGAGGTCGGGATGATCGGAGAGAATCCGGGCGATCACCTCGGCCGATTCCGGATCGTTCTCCGCCACCAGGATCTTGGCGTTCTGCAGCGCCGCGGCGTCGGACAGGTCGTCCGACGGCATGGTGAGGCCGAAGCCGAGTCCGGTGACCTCGCGCAGGCGGAGTTCGTCGAACATGGTCTTCAGCCGGACCAGGTTGCGCACCCGGGCGAAGAGGGCGGTATCGTTGGTCGGCTTGGTCAGGAAATCGTCCGCCCCGGCTTCGAGCCCGGCGACCCGGTCGCGCGGCTGATCGAGTCCGGTGACCATGACGACAGGAATGTGGCGGGTCAGCGGGTCGGCCTTGAGCCTGCGGCAGACTTCGAAGCCGTCGATGTCAGGCATCATGACGTCGAGGAGGATGATGTCCGGGCTCTCGCTCCGCGCCTTTTCCAGTGCTTCGTGACCGCTGCCGGCCAGCACGACTTCGAAGAAGTCCGCGACCAGCTTGGCTTCCAACACCTTGCGGATCACGTGGACGTCGTCGACCACGAGTACCTTCGCCGTCATCCCTGCCCCGTGTCGCCCACTGCCGAAATATCGTCCGCCGATCCGCAACCGCCCTGGCGATGCCTGCCACCATCGCCAACCGACCGTCGCGCCGCCGTTGACCGCGCCCGCGAGCCCCGGCAAGGTGCCCTCGCCCGCCGATCGACGGCTTAGCACTACAATGAAACGCGGCCAAATCGAAGAGCGGATCGTCGCGGGCAGGAGGCCGAAACGGCATGAAACGCGATAGAGCGGAGACCATCGCCTTGCTGGCGCTCGCCCATATTGCCGGCGACGAGACGCTGCTGCACGAATTCATGAGGGAGAGCGGCATGGATGCAACCACACTGCAGCAGGCGGCGGGCGATCCGGCCGTGCTGGGCGGCGTGCTCGACTTCATCCTGGGTGACGATTCGCGGGTCACCGCCTTCGCAGCCGCCGCCGGCCTTAAGCCGGAGGAACCGATGCGCGCCCGTTTCGAACTGCCCGGTGGCACGCCCGGCGACCAGGGGGCGCTGTGATGAGCGAACGCCCCGGCCCCGCCATCCACGACCGTGTGATGCCCCAGCTCGACGCCCTGGCCCTGCAGGCCGGGCGACCGCTGGTGATCACCGATGCGGACGAGGTCCTGTTCCTGTTCCTGCAGGGCTTCGAGGCCTATCTCGAGGACAACGGCCACTACCTCGACCTCTCCTCCTTCGCCCTGGTCGGCAACATCAAGAATGCCGCGACCGAGGAAATGGCACCGGTCGAAATGGCCAAGGCCCTGCTCGACGGCTTCTTCGCCGAGCGGACGGAGTCCATGACGCCGGTCCCCGGTGCCGCCGAGGCGCTCGCCGCCCTTGCCCTGAAGGCGCAGATCCTGGTCCTCTCCAACTTGCCGGAAGGCTCCCGCAAGGCCAGGGAGCGGGCGCTCGCGGCCGCCGGCATGCCCTATCCGATTGTCGCCAATGTGGGGCTGAAAGGTCCGGTGGTGCGCCACCTGGCAGACCTCGTGCAGGCCCCGGTCTATTTCCTCGACGACATTCCCCACAACCACACCTCGGTCGCCCAGGCGGCGCCCGACGTGCAGCGCGTCCATTTCGTCGCCGATCCCCGGCTGGCGCGGCTGATCGGCCCGGCCGAACATTGCCACCACCGGGTCGACGACTGGGCCGAGGTGCGCGCCTTGATCGAACGGGAGCTGGCCGATCTTGGCTGGTGAGCCACCGCTCTTCCGTCACGGCGTCGACCTCGGCGGCACCAAGACCGAGATCGTCTCGCTCGACGGCGCCGGCCGGGAGATCCTGCGCCACCGGGCGACGACACCACGCGGCGACTATGCGGCGCTGGTGAAGGCGGTGGCGGCACTGGTCCGCGCAGCGGAGGCCACGCTGGGCGGCACCGGCACGGTCGGCGTC
Organism: Zavarzinia sp.; assembly: GCF_041650655.1. Taxonomy (GTDB): domain Bacteria; phylum Pseudomonadota; class Alphaproteobacteria; order Zavarziniales; family Zavarziniaceae; genus Zavarzinia. The sequence continues at coordinate 1,426 of NZ_JBAZKR010000045.1, read as the reverse complement.
GGCATCCCGGGCGCCATTTCGCCGGCGAGCGGCCTGATCAAGAACGCCAATACCACGGAGTTGATCGGCCGCGACCTCGCCGGCGATCTCGGTGCCGCGCTGGAACGGCCGGTGCGTATCGCCAACGACGCCGATTGTTTCGCTCTTTCCGAGGCGACCGACGGTGCCGGGGCCGAGGCCCCCTCGGTCTTCGGCGTGATCCTGGGCACCGGGGTCGGCGGCGGCATCGTGGTCGGCGGCCGGCTGCTGCAAGGACCCAATGCGATCGCCGGGGAATGGGGCCATAATCCCCTGCCCTGGCCGCGCGACGAGGAACGCCCCGGCCCCGCCTGCTACTGCGGCAAACAGGGCTGCATCGAGACTTTCCTGTCGGGCCCCGGCCTCGCGCTCGACCATCAGGCGGCGGGCGGTCCGCCCTTGACCGCCCATGAGATCGCCACGGCCGCCGCTTCCGGCGATTTCGCGGCGGGCGAGAGCCTGCACCGCTACAAGATGCGCCTCGCCCGGGCGCTGGCCACGGTGATCAACATCCTGGATCCGCATGTGATCGTATTGGGCGGCGGCCTCTCCAACGTCGAGGCGCTCTATTCCGCCCTGCCCGGACTGATCGCCCCCTGGGTCTTCTCCGATGCCTGCTCGACGCCGATCCGCCGGCCGCAGCACGGTGACTCCTCGGGCGTCCGCGGGGCCGCCTGGCTCTGGCCGGCGGCCCCGAGCGACGGTATCTGATCGGCGGACGGGGCCGCTTCGCCGGCTCCCGGGTCGTCATGCCGGGGCTCGTCCCACGACTGTCCGGTTGAGCCGAAAACACTGGGTCAGGCCAAGAAACGGGCGTGACGCCCCCTATCGTCATGGCCGTGCTTGACACGGCCATCCACGAGAACACCGAGCCGGGCGGAGAGACGTGGATCGCCGGGTCGAGCCCGGCGATGACGATCAAAGGCTGATTTCCTCAACCAGACGCCCGTCGGCTTGTCCCGGCCATCACGGGCTTGGTTGGTGAAGCCGGCAGACAGGCCGCCGGCCCCCCGGGATCAGCCGCGGGTCAGCGGCTTGTACTTGATCCGGTGCGGGGTATCCGCATCGGTGCCGAAGCGGCGATGGCGATCCGCCTCGTATTCCTGATAGTTGCCCTCGAACCATTCGACATGGCTGTCGCCCTCGAAAGCCATGATGTGGCTCGAGATGCGGTCCAGGAAGTAACGGTCGTGGGAGATCACCATGACCGAGCCGGCGAAATCGAGCAGCGCCTCTTCGAGGGCCCGCAGGGTGTCGACGTCGAGGTCGTTGGTCGGTTCGTCGAGCAGCAGCAGGTTCGACTGCGACTTCAGCATCTTGGCCAGGTGCACCCGGTTGCGCTCGCCGCCCGAGAGCATGCCGACCTTCTTCTGCTGGTCGGCGCCGCGGAAGTTGAAGGAACCGAGAT
>NZ_JBAZKR010000044.1:0-34870 GCF_041650655.1 Zavarzinia sp. | reverse complement strand
ACAATAATCTGACACGGAAACTCTCGGCCGCCGATCCGGTACAGATCGCCCTGGTCAAGGGGCTGGCGGCGAGCGGCGTCAACCTCGCCCTCGCCCTGTCGCGCGGCGCCGTGCTGCCCGGGCCTTCCATGCTGGCCACGGCCGGCGCGATCGGCTTCCTCGGCTATGGCGTCAGCCTGGTGTTCTTCGTGCTGGCGCTCCGCCACCTGGGCTCGGCCCGGGCCGGGGCCTATTTCTCCACGGCGCCCTTCATCGGCGCCGTGCTGGCGGTCGGCCTGTTCGGCGATCCGGTGACGGCGCCGCTGCTGGTCGCCGCCGGGCTGATCGCCCTCGGCCTCTATCTCCACCTCGCGGAACGGCATGTCCACGAACATGCCCATGAGGCGATGGGACACAGCCACCGCCATACCCACGACGAGCACCATCGGCACGAACACGGGCCGGACGACCCGCCGGGCGAGCCGCACAGCCACGAGCACCGGCACGAGCCGCTACGCCATCGCCACCCGCATTACCCCGACCTGCACCACCGTCACAGCCATTAGGTTCAGCGCCAGCGGCGGTGCAGCCAGTTCCACTGGTCCGGGCGGGCGCGCACCCAATCCTCGATCACGGCGGTGACCTTGGCGGTGATCGCGACCTCGGCCGCGCGGGCGTCCGCCATCTCGTATTCTTCGGTGAAATCGAGGGCTTCGGTCATGTGGACGCGGAATTTGCAGCCCTCGATCCGCTCCGCCCAGGCGCCGTAGACCGGGCATTGGAAGCGCCGGGCCAGCTTGGCCAGCGTCGTCGCCGTCTTCACCTTGCGCCCGAAGAAGGGCACCGAGACACCGCGCGAGAAATGCTGGTCCACCAGCATGCCGAGATGGCCGCCCTGTTCCAGCACGCGGGCCGCCACCAGGGCCGCCTGATAGCCGGTCGGGATCAGCTTGCCCATCGCCTCGCCCCTTATACCGAGCAGCAGCTTCTCGGCGATCGGGTTGTTGGGGGCGCGGAACATGGCCGCCAGGTTCAGGTGGTAATGGGCCGCCCCGGCGCCGAGGATTTCCCAATTGCCGATATGGCCGGTGAAGATGATCGCCGGCTTGCCGTCGTCGCGGATTTCGAGGAAGCGCTCGACCACGCCGGGGTCGAGTTCGACCCGGCTGCCGGGCGGCGGCGCCTCGGTATCCAGGCCCTGGGGCCACAGGGTAGCGAGATGGGCATATTCGGTGAAATAGCGGCCGAAATTGTCCCACACGCCGCGCACGATGCGGTCGCGCTCGTCAGGGTCGATGCCGGGATAGGCCGCCTCGATCTGGCGCCGCGCCAGGCCGGAAACGGCGATCAGCGGCCCCAGCTTGCGGGCGATATAGCCGCCGACGGACGAAGCACGGTCGATGCCGAGCGCCTTGCAGAGGGCCAGGATCAGATAGATCGCCGCCGCTTCGAGCAGCCACTGCACGCGGAGCCAGCCGCGATAGAGGCGCAATTTCGTCTTCAGCCACCAGCGGCGCATGCTCTCCCGATCCTCGGTTCCGGCCCGTCGTGGGGGGACCTAAAGCATGGGCGCGGTGCGGTCAAGCCTGGGGCTTGGTGCGTGTATGGCTGTAGTAGCGCCAGATCACCAGCGCCGCGGTCGAGCGATGGGGCGCCCAGCGCTGGCCGATCTCGTCCAATTCCTTGGGACCGGGCCGGGCTTCGAGCGCCATCAGGCGCATGGTGCCCTCGGCCAGGGCGAGGTCCAGCGCCGGCCACAGGTCCATCCGCCCGAGCGCGAACATCAGGTAGATTTCCGCGGTCCAGCGGCCGATGCCCTTGACCGCGGTCAGCGCCTCGATCGCCGCCGCATCCTCCATCGCCTCGATCGCGTCGAGGTCGAGGCGGCCGGCCGCGATCTCCTCGGCCAGGGCGCGGATATAGCGCGCCTTGGGCCGGCTCAGGCCGAAGGGCCGCAGCCCCTCCTCGTCGAAGGCGAGCACGGCGGCGGGCGCCACAGTGCCGCCCACGCCCGTCTCGAACTTGTTCCAGATGGCGGCCCCGGCGGCGACCGAGACCTGCTGCTCGACGATGATGCGGGCGAGTGCCGCGAAACCCGGCTGGCGCACCCGGGCGGGCGGGGCACCGGCATGTTTCAAGGCATGGCGCATGTAGCGGCATTTCCGCGTGAGCCGGGCCAGGGCCTTCTCGTGATCGCTCATGCCATCCGCTCCCGCTTGATCAGAACCTCGATCGTCGCCTGGACCACGGGCACCAGGGCGGCGCAGAAGATCGCGATGAAGGCCAGCGTCGGCATCCCGACCAGCCGCCCGGCCGTATCGGTCGTCAACAAAAGGCTGGAAATCCCCGCCCCGGCCGAGGCGGTCAGATGCTGGCAGGCGGAGGAGAGCGACATGAAGCCCGCCCGTTCCGACGCGATCGGCACCTTGGTCATCAGCGTCTGGGTCGCCACGTTGCGGGCCGACATCGCCAGCATGAAGCAGGGGAAGAGCACCAGCATGGGCGCCGGCGGCGGCATGATCACGAAGGCCCCGAACAGCAGCAGGGCGAGCACAATGGTCGCCACGACATTGACCCTCGACGTCCCCAGGCGGTCGACGATCCGCCCGGTCAGGCGCATGCCGACCAGGCTGAGCCCGCCCCCGATCATATAGAGGAGGCCGAGGTCGTCGCGCGGGAAGCCCAGGTTGAACTGCAGGAAGGCGGTGGTCGAGGGAAAGATCAGGAAGGCCTGCATATTGGCGGCGCCCACCCCGGCGAAGGCGAGGAGATAGGCGGGCCTTCGGAAATAGCCGCGGAAGGAGGGCCGCACGGCGGCGACCCGGTGCCCCGGCGGCAGGGTGAAGCGCGCCAGCACGGCGACCGTCAGGCCGGCGGCACCGACCGCGAAGAAGGGCAGGCGCCAGTCGGCCAGCCGGGCCAGCTCGAGGCCGGCCGGCACGCCCGCCACCGCGGCGATGGCGAAGGCGCCCATGACCGCGCCGAGGGCACGGCCGCGCCGCTCCTCCGGGATGAGATCGGCGATCACCGAGAGTGAGAGGCCGGTGGCCGGCCCGCCGAACAGGCCCGCGACCAGGCGCGCCGCCACCAGGCTGGTAAGATCGAAGGCGAAACTGCCGGCGATGGTGCCGAGCCCCAGCCCGGCGAGCGAAACGACCAGCGCACTCCGCCGGGCGAAGCGGTCGAGCACCAGGGAGCCGAGCAGGCCGGAAAGGCAGGCCGCCACCGTATAGGCGCCGGCGACGATGCCGAGATGGGCGGGATCGATGCCCAGCGCCACGGCGAAATCCGGGCCGAGGGGCATCACCATCATGAAATCGAGGATATTGACGAACTGGACGGCGCCCACGACGGCGACCACCCCGCGCTCGGTCAGGGCCAAGGAAATTCCCCCGCTACACGCCCCTTGTCGCGACCTGCGGGGCTTGGCCGGATCTCATAGCACCCAAAGCGCCACCGCCGCCAGCACCAGAACAAGGGCGCCGGCCAGCGGCAGGGCCAGACGCGGCGGCCGCGGCTCCAGCACCGCCTCCTGCGGGGCGGCGGGATTGTAGCGGACAGTGAGCGCGCCGCCCTCGGGGAAGCGGGCGAGGAAGCGTTTCGCCTCGTCCTCGCGCTCGAACAGCACCGGGAGATTGGACAGCCGGCTGCCGATCTGCTCCTGGCCGCCGGCCCGATAGCGATAGGCCACGGTCGGCACCTGGACATCACGCAGGGCGAGGCGGTGGAAGCGCCGCTCGGCGTCGAGGCCGGTCAAGGCCACCTCGCCCTGGACGACCGGCCAGGCCGCCATGGCACAGTAATCGCGACGAACGGTATAGGCCCAGGCCAGAAGGGCCAGGGCCGGGACCAGGAGCACCAGGCTCGCCGCCACAAGAAGCCAGAATGCCATTGCCGTCCCCCGATTCCCGCCAGGGTGCGCATGGTGGCGCGGCCGGGCGGCGGCTTCAACGTGTCATGTGGCGCGGGCATGGCACATCACCGAACTGCACGTTTTTCGGGCAGGGGAAGCTCGGTCACCATCCCCTGCCCTGAGATCACTGCCCGAGATCCCGAAAGCCGCTTCATGTCCGTCGCCCAGCCAGCCGTCACCGCCGTCGTCCGCGATGCCGCGCCCCTGCGCGGTTATCTGTTCGGACTGGTCGGCGTCGCCATCTGGGCCGGCTGGGCGGTGCTGACGCGGATGGACATGCGCGGCCACATGGCGGTGACCGATCTGGTGGCGCTGCGCTTCGCCACCGCCGGCCTCGTGCTGCTGCCGGTCCTGGTGAAGAAGGGGCTGCCGTTCCGCCAGCTCGGCGTGTTCGGCATTCTCGGTCTCGCCGGTGGCGCCGGCGCGCCCTATGTCTTGCTCGGCGCCGGGGGCCACGCCTATGCCCCGGTCTCCCATTCGGGTGTGCTGATCTGCTGCGGCGTGCCGCTGGCGACCGCGGTGCTGGCGCGCTTTACGCTGGGCGAGCGTTTCACGGCGCGCCGCCTCGTCGGCTATGGCCTGATCCTGACCGCCGCCGTCGTCCTGCTGGTCGAATCCGGCCTGGCCGCGCCGACGGGCGACAATGTCCTGATCGGCGACGCCATGTTCGTGGTGAGTGCCCTGTTCTGGGCCACCTATACGGTGCTGGCGCGGCGCTTCGGTCTCGATCCCCTGCATACGACGGCGATCGTCGCGGTGGTCTCGGCCACGCTTTATCTGCCGATCTATCTCCTGGTGCTGACGCCCCATGTCGACACGCTGTCCTGGGGCCAGATCGCGACCCAGGCGGGCTTCCAGGGCATCGTCACCTCGATCGTCTCGCTGCTCTGCTTCTCGACCGCGATCTCCTATCTGGGCGCCTCGCGCACCGCCGCCCTCTCGGCCCTGGTGCCGGCCACCTCCGTCCTGCTCGCCATGCCGGTACTGGGCGAATGGCCGGGGCTGTGGGAGAGCGCCGGCCTCGTCCTCGGCACCATCGGTGTCGCCCTGGCCAGCGGGGCGATCGGCGGCGGGGCGAAACGCTGAGATGGACGGCCTGTTCGGACCGGCCCTGCAGGGCTTCCTGCTGGGTGCCAGCCTGATCGTCGCGATCGGGGCGCAGAATGCCTTCGTGCTGCGCCAGGGGCTGGTGCGGCGGCATGTGCTGCCGATCGCCTCGATCTGCTTTCTCTCGGATGCGCTGTTGATCGGCGCCGGCGTCGCCGGGCTCGGCAGCGTGATCCAGGCCATGCCCGGCACGCTGCGCGTCATTTCGCTGGTGGGGGCCGCCTTCCTGGCGGTCTATGGCGCGCTCGCCCTGAAGCGGGCGCTGCATCCGGCGGCCCTGCTGGCGGGCGGCGGCCAGGCGCTGAGCCTGAAGGCCGCCGTCGCCACCTGCCTCGCCCTCACCTTCCTGAACCCCCATGTCTATCTCGACACGGTGGTCCTGCTCGGTGGTCTGTCGGGCCGTTTCGAAGGGATGGCGCGGCTCGCCTATGGCGTTGGCGCCGCCGTCGCCTCCTGCGTCTGGTTCTATGGCCTCGGCTTCGGCTCGCGGCTGCTGGCGCCGCTGTTCGCCCGGCCGGCGGCCTGGCGCGTGCTGGATACGGCGATCGCCCTCGTCATGTGGTCGATCGCCGCCAGTCTCGTCCTCAGCGCCCGTCCAGGATGACGTCCAGGATCAGGCCGGTCGCCACCGCCGCGATCACGACATCGGCACCGACCGAATAATAGCCATAGCCCGGAGGCAGTGGGCGCCAGCCGGCCACCACGGGCGGCGGCAGCGGCTCGTAATAGCCGGGCACGATATAGGCGCCACGCACCGGCCGCACGTAATAGGCCGGCGGCACCGGGCGGTAATAGCCCGGATAGCGGCGATACCAGCCACGGACATAGTCGCGGTCACGGTCGGCGAAGCGCACGCCGTCTTCGAAGCCACGCGAATAGGCCCGCGGATCCGGGCGCGGCGGCGGCGGCGGCACATAGACGTAGCGCGGCGGCGGGCCGTAGCGATAGCCGCCGCGATCCCAGTCGCGGCCGCGATCGCCGTCGTGGCCATGATGGCGGTCGTAACCATAGGGGTAACCGCGGGGGCCATCGTCGTCGTCCCAGCCGCGGGCAGATGCCGCGACGGGCGCCAGCAAGGCGGCAACGAGGCCGACGACCGAGAGGGACTTCACGAAACGCATGGCCTTCATCCTTTGCGATGCCATGACCTATCAACCCACCGCCACCCAGGCGGTTCCACGCCGTTCAGCGCACGACGTCGCGCAGGATGTCGACGATGAGGCCGGTCGCGATCTCGACGAGAAGAACATCGGGCCCTGCGATCAGCCGTTCGTAACCGGCGGGCACGGGCGAGAGCTGGGACGCCAGACCGGGCGGCAGCGCCTTCTTGGCGAGGCCGGGCGGCAGATGCCCTCGGGTCACCAGCTGGCGCCGGAGACCCGGCGGCAGATCGGCGACCGAGCCCGAATTGCGCAGGTAGTAGTTGGAGATGAGCTGCCGGTCGGACGACGGGAACAGGATGGTGACGGACGGCACGCTCGGCACCGGCACCACCGTCTCGACGCCGCCCTGGCCGTGACCGTTGCCGTTGCCGTTACCATGGCCGCTGCCGTTGTTCTTGGCCGACCCGGGGGTGACGACCAGCAGGCAGGCGGCGACGGCGACCGCGGCGGCCGACCAGGCGGCCCTGGGGTTGCTGTTGTCGGGCATCATGTCCTCGCTCGAATTCTCGCAAGCCGAACACGGCGCAGCCCCGCAGGTTCCGCGCCGTGTCCGGCGGCCGGTCAAGGACCGCCGAAGATGATCTGGGCGATCAGGCCGGTCGCGATGGCGGCCAGGACGACCCTCTCACCCACGGTGAAATAGGCATAGCCCGGCGGCGGCGGCGGCAGCATGTCGACGATCACCACCGGCGGCCGGTAGTAGTAGCCGCGTGGCAGATAGCGGTTCACGATGACTTCGCGCTCGATCTCGATCGGCACCGGGCGGTACCAGGCGGGATGCTCGTGGAACCAGCGGTCCGCGTCGCGGTGATGACGGTCCTCGATCACCACGGTACGGGGCGGACCGCGCCGGCCGTAATCGTGACGGCCATGATCGCTGTGCCCGCGGCCGGGCGGATGGGGCTGCTGGCCGGGGGGATAGGGCGGCGGACCGCCGCCGCCGCCGTGGTCGCGGTCGGCCAGGGCGACGCTCGGCACCAGCAGCGCCAGGATCAGGGAGAGGATGATCGGAGAGCGGGTCTTCATGGCGAACCTCCGCGGATAGCACATCGGAAGTAACACCGAAGCCCGTCCGCCGTTGCAGGGGGGCTGCAAAAAGGCCGATTCAGGGGTAGTCGACGCCGATCAGGGTGAGGCCTTCGGCCGGCGCTGTCGGTCCGGCCGCGGTCCGGTGCCGCGCCGCCAGCGCCGCGGCGACGTCGGCAGGCATCCATTTGCCCTCGCCCACGAGGCGCAGGGTGCCGACCATGATGCGCACCTGATTGTGCAGGAAGGAGCGAGCGCTCGCGCCGATCAGGATCTCGTCGCCGAACGCTTCCACGGTCAGGCGGTCCAGCGTCTTCACCGGCGACCTGGCCTGGCATTCCGTCGCCCGGAAGCTCGTGAAGTCATGGGTGCCGAGCAGGACCTCGGCACCCGCCTGCATGGCACCGGCATCGAGCGTCCGGGTGACATGCCAGACGCGGCCCCGGTCGTAGGCCGGCGGCGGGCGCCGGGCCAGGATGCGGTAGCGATAGTGGCGCGCGATCGCCTGGAAGCGGGCGTGGAAATCCTCGCCCACCGTGGCCACCTCGCGGATCGCCACCGGCACCGGCTTCAGGTAGAAGTTGAGCGCATCGCGCACCCGCTCGTCCGCATAGGAACGGGAGAGATCGGCATGGGCGACCTGGCCGGTGGCATGGACGCCGGCATCGGTCCGGCCGGCGGCATGAAGCGTGACCGGCGCGCCGCCGTTCAGGATGGCGAGGGCATCCTCGATCGCCCCCTGTACGGTCGGCAGGCCGTCCTGGCGTTGCCAGCCCGAGAAGGCGCCGCCGTCATATTCGACCAGCAGGCGATAGCGGGGCATGGGCTCAGCCGACCACGGTGCCGGCCGGAACGGCGAAGCCGCGCAGGAATTCGGCCCGGCTCACCGGCCCGCGCCCGGCCCGCTGGACGATCTGGGGACGCACCGCGCCGGTGGCGCAGGCGATCGCCAGGTCGCCGTCCAGCACGGTGCCGGGCACCACGTCGTGGCCCTCTTCCGGCAGGGGTTCCGCCAGCAGGATCTTGCAGCGCTCGCCCAGGATCTCGGTATAGGCGCCGGGGGCCGGCGAGAGGGCGCGGATCTGGCAGTCGACCGCCTCCGCCGGCTGGGCGAAATCGATCTTGGCCTCTTCCTTCAGGATCTTGCGGGCATAGGTGATACCCTCGGCCACCTGGGGCCGGGGCTTGGCCCGTCCGGCCGCGAGCAGGGCGAGGGCATCGACCATCAAGGGCCCGCCGATCGCGGAAAGGCGGTCGTGGATCGTGCCCGCCGTATCGGCCGGGCCGATGTCGATCCTCTCCTCGAGCACGATCGGACCTTCGTCCAGCCCTTCCGACATGGCCATGACGGCGACGCCGGTCTCGTCGTCGCCGGCCCAGATGGCGCGCTGGATCGGCGCGGCACCGCGCCAGCGCGGCAGGATCGAGGCATGGAGATTGAAGCAGCCGAGACGCGGCGCCCACAGCACCGCCGCCGGCAGGATCAGGCCATAGGCGACCACCACCGCGGCATCGAGGCCGAGGGCGGCGAAGCGCGCCTGCTCATCGGCGTCGCGCAGCGTGCGCGGCGTGCGCACCTCGATCCCCGCCGCCTCGGCGGCGCGATGGACGGGCGACGGCGTCAGCTTGTGGCCGCGATTGGCCGGGCGCGGCGGCTGGCTGTAGACCGCGGCGACCTCGTGGCCGGCCGCGATCAGGGCCTGCAGCGTCGGCACGGCGAAATCGGGTGTGCCCATGAAGGCGAGGCGAAGGCGGGACACGGCGTTCATTCCTCGGGCCTCGGCCCCCACAGGCTCAGGTTCGGTCAGGCACCGGCCTTGGCGAGTTTCCGGGCCTTGGCGACCTTGCGGAGCAACATGCTGCGCTTGGCGAAGGACAGGTGATCGACGAAGAGCACGCCTTCGAGATGATCCATCTCGTGCTGGATGCAAGTCGCCAGCAGGCCGTCCATCTCATCCTCTTGCGCCTCGCCCGTGCGGTCGCGGTAGGCGACACGGACGCGCGCCGGGCGCACCACTTCGGCATATTGTTCGGGCACCGAGAGGCAGCCTTCCTCATAGGTCGAAAGCTCGTCGGCCGAGGTCCAGGTGACGGTCGGATTGATGAAGACGCGGGGCGCCTTCTCTTCCCCCTCGCGGGCGAGGTCGATCACCAGGAGGCGTATCGGCGCACCGACCTGGACCGCGGCGAGGCCGATGCCCGGCGCTTCGTACATGGTCTCGAACATGTCGTCGATCAGGCGCTGAAGCGCGTCGTCGAAGACCTCGACGGGTTTCGACTTCTGTTTCAGGCGCGGATCGGGCGCCACCAGGATAGGACGGATAGCCATGGGCTTTAGGTAAGATGTCGTCGCGGCGACGTCAAGCGAGGCCCTCCTTGTGCACCGCGGCGAGCGGTGCTAGGAGGGCGCCGGACCAGGGAAACCCGGGGAGAAACCCGGGGCAACGCCCCCAGGGGAGGAACGACAATGCGCCGCACCATGCTGCAGGCCAAGCTGCACCGCGTCACCGTGACCCACTGCGAACTCGACTACGAAGGCTCCTGTGCGATCGACGAGGATCTGCTCGAAGCCTCGGGCCTGCTGCCCTTGCAGAAGATCGAGATCTACAACGTGAACAACGGCGAGCGCTTCGCCACCTATATCATCCGGGCCGAGCGTGGCTCGGGCGTCATCTCGCTCAATGGCGCCGCCGCCCGCAAGGCGCAGAAGAACGACATCCTGATCATCGCCGCCTATGTCGAGGTCGAGGAAGCCGAACTGCCGGGCTTCGCCGCCAAGCTCGTCTATGTCGACGGCCAGAACCGCATCAAGTCGACCGCCTCGGAAATCGCCGTGCAGCCGGCGGCGGGCTGGAACCGGGCGGCGGAATAGCGCCGCCGCCGGCCAGGCGCTACCATCGCCAAGCCATGACCCCCGAAACCGGCCCCAAGAACTACATCACCCCCGAAGGCTATGCCCGGCTGTCGGACGAGCTGCGTCACCTGACCCGGGTCGAGCGGCCCAAGGTGGTCGAGGTGGTGTCCTGGGCGGCAGGCAACGGCGACCGCTCGGAGAACGGCGATTATATCTACGGCAAGAAGCGCCTGCGCGAGATCGACCGCCGGCTCCGCTTCCTGACCAAGCGCCTGGAGGGCGCCACGGTGGTCGATCCGGCGCAGCAGAAGAACCGCAACCGGGTTTTCTTCGGCGCCACCGTCACCTATGTCGGCGACGACGATGTCGAACGCACGATCCGCATCGTCGGCACCGACGAGGCGCGCTCCGAACTGGGCGAAATTTCCTGGATCTCGCCGGTCGCCCGCGCCCTGATCAAGGCCGAGGTGGGCGACGTGGTCGAGGTCCGCACCCCCCAGGGCGCCGAGAGCCTGGAGATCGTCGCGATCGCCTATTGAAGCCTATTTCTGCCGCTTCAACGTGTAGATCACGTTGTCGAGGGCGAAGAGCACCGTGTCCCGGTCCTTGAAGTGATAGGAGAACAGGCCGCTCGAACAGTCGAGGTCGAAGCCGGCCACCGCGCCCGGGGCGAAGCCCAGGGCCGCCGCCTCCTCGGCCTGGCGGCCCTCGTCCAGTCCGCCCTGGAACAAGGCATCGGCCGGGAAGCTGGTGGCCTCGTAATGGGCATCCGAGCAGCCGACGACCGAGCCCTTGGCCACTACTTCATGCGCCTTGAAGGTGACCGTGAGCCCCTTCATCTTCGCCATCTCGGCGATTTCGTCGGGATAGTTCTGCTCGGCCCAGGGTGCCTTTCCGCCGCCGGTCACGGTCCAGCTGCCGAGCCAGTCCTGGCCGGCACGGGCCTGCGGCAGCGCCGCCCCCACGGCCAACACAGCCGCCAAAGCGAGAACGCGCATCATTCCCTCCCCGGGGCCTAGCCGCCGCTCGGCCGTCTCGCACGCAGTGCGGCGGCCAATGTGCCGTCGTCGAGATAGTCGAGTTCGCCGCCGACCGGCACGCCCTGGGCGAGGCCGGTGACCTGGACGCCGCCCCTGTCCGCGATCACGTCGGCGAGGTAATGGGCCGTGGTCTGGCCGTCGACCGTGGCATTGAGCGCCAGCACGACCTCGCGCACCGGCGGTGCCAGGCGGTCGAGGAGCTGGCCGATGTGCAGGTCCTCCGGCCCGATGCCGTCGATCGCCGAAAGATGCCCGCCCAGCACATGGTAGCGCCCGCGGAAGGCGCCGGAACGTTCGATCGCCCAGAGGTCGCCCACCGTCTCGACGACGCAGATCACGGCGGGATCGCGCGCCGGATCACGGCACACGGCGCAAGGGTCGGCGCTGTCGAGATTGCCGCAGACCGAACAGGCCTTGACGCTTTTCAGCGCCTCGGTCATCGCCGCGGCGAGTGGCGCCAGCAGGCTCTCCCGCCGCATCAGGAGCTGAAGTGCCGCGCGCCGGGCCGAACGGGGGCCGAGCCCCGGCAGCTTGGCCAGGAGCTGGATCAGGCGGTCGAGGGCGCCGCCGCTCTCGGGCCCGGCCGAGGCCATCAGAACGGCAGCTTCATGCCCGGCGGCAGGCCCATGCCGGCGGTCGCCTTCTGCATCGCTTCGGCGAGCTTGGCCTCGACCTTGGTCTTGGCATCGCGATGGGCGGCGACGATCAGGTCTTCCAGCACTTCGGCCTCGTCGGCGACGATCAGGCTGGGGTCGATCTTGACCCGCTTCACCTCGCCCTTGCCGGTCATGGTGACGGTCAGCAGCCCGCCGCCGGAGCGGCCCTCGACCTCGACCGTGTCGAGGTTGTTCTGCATCTCCGCCATCTTGGCCTGCATGGCCTGGGCCTGCTGCAGGATTTCGTCGAGCTTCATGGGCTCAGTCCTCTTCCATCTCGAGATCGAAAATGTCGAGGATGGGGGCATCCTCGTCGTCCTGGCTCTCCTCCGCCTCGTCCTCGACCGGGCCGCTCAGGCCCTGGCGCCGGCGCTCGCGCATTTCGAGCAGGCGGGCGCCGGGAAAGGCCGCTTCCAGCGCCTTGGCCTCGGGCGAGGCCTTCAGTCGGTCGAGCAGGGCGGCCTGGGCGCCGCGGGCCTTCTCGCCCAGCGACGCCTCGCCGGTGGCCGCGCTGGTGTCGATCGACCAATGCCGCCCAGTCCATTGCTTCAGCTTGTCGGCGACATCGCGCAGCAGCCCGCGCGGCGCCTTGGGATCGAGGTGGATGACAAGGCGGCCCGGGGCGAATTCGACCGGGCGCACGTCGTTCATCAGATGGGCATGGAGGATCGCCTCGCGCTTCTCGGCGAAAAGGGCGACCAGGGCCGCGAAATCCTGCGGATCCGGCTTGGCGTAGAGCTGGACGACATTGTCGGCGGCGGCGACCGGCGCGCGCTCGCTGCTCGGCGCCGGACGGACCGCGAGCGGCGCCGCCATCGCCACGGCCTGCGCCCCGCCGCCCCCGCCGGAGGGCGCGCGCGGCACCGGGCCTTGGGAGGCCCGCTCGTCCAGATATTGCTTCACCAGGTCGGCCGGCGGCGGCAGGTCGGCGGCATAGGCGAGGCGGATCAGGATCATCTCCGCGGCAGAGAGCGGGCTCGGCGCCATGCGCACCTCGCCGAGGCCTTTCAGCAGCATCTGCCAGGCCCGGGCCAGCACCGGCATGGACAACGCCTTGGCGAGATCGAGGCCGCGCTTGCGGTCGTGTTCCGACGCCGTCGCCTCGCCCGCCGCCTCGGGCACGATCTTGAGGCGGGTCAGCCAGTGGCTGAGTTCCAGGAGGTCCTGGAGCACCACGGCGGGATCGGCGCCGGTGTCGTATTGGTCGCCCAATTCGGCCAGGGCCGCCTTGGCGTCGCCCCGCATCACCATCTCGAAGAGGTCGAAGACCCGCGCGCGGTCGGCCAGGCCCAGCATGTCGCGGACGGCACCCTCGTCGACATCGGCGGCGGCATGGGCGATCGCCTGGTCGAGCAGGGAGAGGGCGTCGCGCACCGAGCCTTCGGCGGCGCGGGCGATCAGGGCCAATGCCGCCGGGGCGACCTTGGCGCCTTCCTTCGCCGCGATGCCGGCCAGATGGGCGATCAGGCGGTCCTGGTCGATGCGGCGGAGATCGAAACGCTGGCAGCGCGACAGCACGGTGACCGGCACCTTGCGGATCTCGGTCGTGGCGAAGATGAATTTCACATGGGGCGGCGGCTCTTCCAGCGTCTTCAACAGGGCGTTGAAGGCGCTGGTCGAGAGCATGTGCACTTCGTCGATGATGTAGATCTTGTAGCGCGCCTGCACGGGGGCGAAGCGAACGCCTTCGATGATCTCGCGGATGTCGTTGACGCCGGTGCGGCTGGCGGCGTCCATCTCCTGGACGTCGATGTGCCGGCTCTCGGCGATGGCGATGCAATTGGCGCACACGCCGCAGGGCTCGACCGTGGGGCCGCCCTTGCCGTCCGGGCCGATGCAGTTCAGGCCCTTGGCGATGATGCGGGCCGTGGTGGTCTTGCCGACGCCGCGCACGCCGGTCAGCATGAAGGCATGGGCGAGGCGGCCCGCCGCGATGGCGTTGGTCAGGGTACGGACCATCGCCTCCTGGCCGATCAGCTCGGCGAAGGTCGAGGGCCGGTATTTCCGGGCCAGGACGCGGTAGGGCTCGACGGGTTGTTCCGCCGGAATCGGGGCGTCTATCATCGGGGGTTCGGTCATCGCGGGCGATTGTGGCGGGCTGGATCGCCATCCGCAATCGGCGGATACGCAAAACCCCGCAAGCGGGGCCTGCGGGGTTCGGGTGGGAGGCTGGACAACGACCCAAGTCCGGTTCGTTACGGCTGCTTCCTTCCGGACCTGACCGGGTTGGCGAGGGACCTGTCCACCGCCAACCTCCCGCGCTCTATATGGTCGAAGCGGCCCCTTTCGGCAAGGGCTTTGCGCGAATCGGCACGAAACCCTTGAATCAGAAGCACTTGCGGGTGCGATGGCGATGGACGGCGGCGGGCTTCGGCGCAACAGTGACGACATGAGACGGACGATCGCAGGCAGCACCGGCTTTGCGGCGGCGGTGGCGCTGGCCCTCGCCGGCCTGCTCGTGCCCGCGCCGGCCCATGCAACCGACGATCCCACCGCCGGCTGCCGCCGCCTGATCAAGGAGAAATGGGAATCGTCGCGCGCCCTGGCGCTCGAGGATTGCCTGGACCGCCTGGCCGGCTCCCCCTCGCCCTATGATGCCAACGGCTACAAGCTGGCGCTCTGGGGCGATGTCCTCCTGGCCAGCGACGGCGTCGCCCTCTACCAGTCGGACGACGGCGGTTCGTCCTGGACGGTGGTGCGCCAGCCCGACGACCTGACGCGCAACGACCTCGCCACCGCTCCGGCCGATCCGCCGCCCCTGCCGCCCGGGGTCGAGGCCCCGGCGGAAGCAGCAGCGCCCGCGGCCGACGCCGGTGCCAATGCGCGCTATCGCATGTGGCTGGCGCTGGCGCGGCGCTGCGAACCGGCCCTGCCGGACCAGGGGGCCGCGCTGCGCGATCTGCAATTGAAGGCTTCGGAATGCGAACGGCGCTTGCGCCAGCCGCCGGGTAATGTATCGACGACGCAGAACGATACCGGCGAGAAGCCGACCCCGCCGCGATAAGGAATTCCCCATGCTCGAAGCCAGCGCCGCGATCACTTTCGCCGGCAATCCGCTCGACCGTGCCTCGGAGAAGCGCAAGGACGAGGATTGGCTGGCGGCTCAGTGGCGCTCGCCCGATTCGCTGATCCTGCCGCTGTGGCGGACCCGCCCCTTCGTGATCGAGCAGGGCGGCAAGACCATTCTCGGCCTGATGCGCCCGGGCCTGACCGACGCTCTGGCGGCTTCCGCCCCGCCGCCGGTCTTCCTCGGGCTCGAGGGTGATTCGGCGGTCTTCGCGGTCGATCTGTCGGACGGGCCGGACCCGGCCAAGGGCGGACCCCTGGCCGGCCTCGGCCGCTTCCAAGACCTGCGCGCGGCCGCGATGTCGCTCTCCGCCGCCGATTCGGCGATCGCGGCCCAGGCCAAGGCGATCGTCGACTGGCACGACCGCCACCGCTTCTGCGCCCAATGCGGCGCGCCGAGCCAGCCGAAATCGGCCGGCTGGTCGCGCCTCTGCACCAATCCGGGCTGCGCGGCGGAGCATTTTCCGCGGACCGATCCCGTGGTGATCATGCTGGCGACCAGGGGCGAGCGCTGCCTGCTGGGCCGCCAGCCGAAATTCCCGCCCGGCTTCTATTCGGCCCTGGCCGGCTTCGTCGAGCCCGGCGAGTCGGTCGAGGAGGCGGTGCGCCGCGAAGTGAAGGAAGAAGCCGGCATCGCCGTCGGCCGCGTCCACTATTTCGCGGCCCAGCCCTGGCCCTTCCCCTCCTCCCTGATGATCGGCTGCTTCGCCGAGGCCGAGTCGGAGGCGATCACGGTCGACGGCGAGGAGCTGGACGACGCCCGCTGGTTCGACAAGGCCGAGTGTGCCGCGGCGCTGGACGGCCGCAACCCCGCCCTCGCCCTGCCGCCACCGCTCGCCATCGCCCATCACCTGGTGCGCGCCTGGGTGGAATCCTGAGGTCAGCCCCGCCCTGCACCGAGCGCGATTGCAATATCGGGGCGCACTCCTTAACTTGCGCCCATATTTTCGACCCCTGAGGGCCTACTTCCCATGTCCGACACGTTCGACGCCATCGCCGACATCATCGCTGAAACCTGCAACATCGAGCGCGACACGATCACGCCCGAGAGCCACGCCATCGACGACCTCGGCATCGACAGCCTCGATTTCCTCGACGTCACCTTCGCCATCGACAAGAAGTTCGGCATCAAGATGCCGGTCGAAGCCTGGATGAAGGAAGTGAACGAGGGCCGCGCCTCGACCGAGGACTATTTCATCATGTCGAACCTCGCCGCCAAGATCGACGAGCTGCGCGCCGCCAAGGGCTGACCGGCGCCACATCATGCGCCTCGAATATTTCCAGATGGTCGACCGTATCCTGGCCATGGATGCGGCGGCCGGCACCGTCACGGCCCGTTGCGAGGTACCCCGCGAATCGCCCGTCTTCGAGGGGCATTTCCCGGGGCATCCCCTGATGCCCGGCGTGCTCCTTCTGGAATGCATGGCGCAGACTGGCGGGCACATGATCCTGGCCCGCAACGATTACGGCAAGATGGCCTTCCTGGCCCAAGCCGACCGGGCCAAGTTCCGCGCCTTCATCGTGCCCGGCGACGAGCTCGAGGTGCACAGCAAGCTGATCCACGAGGGCTCCGGCTATGCGGTGTGCGACGCACGCATCCTGAAGGACGGCAAGACGGTGGCGGATGCCGAAATCCGCTACCGCGTCGTCCCCTTCCCATCGCCCGAGCTTCGGGAAAAAATGCTCGGCTTCGTGGCGGCCGTCGGCCATCCGGGCTTCGATCGAGGTGAAACGCCATGACGCGCGAAGTTTGGATCACCGGCCAGGGGCTGCTCTCGCCGCTCGGCCAGGATCTGGAAGCGACCTGGACCGGCCTGCACGATCCGGCTGCGGTCAAGGCGGCGGCCAACACCGAATTCCTGCCGCCCTTCACCGTCCACTCGATGAGCCTGCCGGCGCTCGACAAGTTCATTCCGAAGCGGGGCGACCAGCGGGCCATGGGGCCCTTCATGCTGGCGGGCTGCGTCGCCGCCGCGATGGCGATGGAACAGGCCGGCCTGCTCGGCAATGAAGCGCTGCTGAAACAGATCAACCTGATGGTCGGGGTCGGCGGCGGCGAGCGTGACGAGGCGGTCGACGAGGCGATTCTGCGGGCGCTCTCTGGCGTCAGCGACGGCAATGTCCTGGCCGAACAGCTCCAGACCGAGCTGCGTCCGACCCTGTTCCTGGCCCAGTTGCCCAATCTCTTCGCCGGCAATATCTCCATCGTGCTCGGGGTTTCCGGCTCCAGCCGCACCTTCATGGGCGAGGAAGCGGCCGGCGTCGATGCCGTGCGCGTCGCCTTCGAGCGGATCCAGGGCGGCCAGGCCGACCTCTTCCTGGTCGGCAGCGCCTTCAACGCCTCGCGCCGGGACATCGCCCTGCTCTATCAATCCGGCGGCTACCTGCTGGAAGACCCGGCGCTGCCCTTCTGGCGCCGTCCGCGCGCCGGCATGGCGCTCGGCTCGGCCGGGGCCTTCCTGGTCATGGAATCGCGCGAGAGCGCCGAAGCCCGCGGTGCCAAGCCGCTGGCCCGGCTCGCCGGCATCGTCAACGACCGCTGCCGGCGCGAGCACGGCCAGGCGACCGCCAATGCCGCCCGCGAATGGCAGGCCCTGGCGCCCAAGCCCGGCGCCGCCCTGCTCTCGGGCGCGACCGGCGTCGGCCCGATCACGCGGGAAGAACACGACTTCCTGTCCGGCCTGGTGGCCAGCCCGGCGGCGCCCCAGGTGCGGCCGACTGCGGTGGCCCTCGGTCATTCGGTCGAATGCGCCTTTCTCACCAATCTGGTGCTGGCGACCGCCGCCCTGCAGCACGGCGAACTCTTCCCGGCGCTCACGGGCGACGCGGTCGAATCGGCGCCGAGCAAGCCCTTCGACCAGGTGGTGATCACCGCCTGGGGCCACCGCCGCGGCGAGGGAATGGCCCTCGTCGAGCGCATCTGACGGAGGATTCCCGATGGCATCGCGTCCCGTCGCCGTCACCGGCATCGGCCTGGTCACCTCCCTCGGCAAGGGCGCCGAGGCCAATTGGGAAAAGCTGGTCGCCGGCACCTCCGGCATCCACCGCATCACCCGCTTCCCGACCGACAGGCTGCGCACCACGATCGGCGGCTCGGTCGATTTCCTGCTGGAACAGCCCTTCTCGGCGACCCAGCTCTCCTTCGCCCTGGCCAAGACCGCGGCGGCGGAAGCGATCCAGCAGGCCCATATCGGCAAGCCGGGCGATTTCCCGGGCGAGCTGTTCCTGGCCTCGCCCCCGGTCGAGCACGAATGGCCGCAGCGCCAGCGCCTGGACAACCAGGCCCCGGGCACCCCGCATACCTACAAGGGCATGTTGGCGGCGGCCGGCCAGGCGGGCGAAGACCTGCACATCGACTTCCTGAACGGCACCATCGCCGACAAGCTGGCCGACGAATTCGGCACCAAGGGCAGCCCGATCACGCTGACCACCGCCTGCGCCTCGGGTGCGACGGCGATCCAGCTCGGCGTCGAGGCGATCCGCCGCGGCCAGACCAAGGCGGCGCTGGCGATCGGCACCGACGGTTCGATCCACATGGAAGCGCTGATCCGCTTCACCCTGCTCTCGGCGCTCTCGACCAACAACGAAGACCCGACCAAGGCGGCCCGCCCCTTCGCCAAGGGGCGCGACGGCTTCGTCATGGCGGAAGGCGCCGGCGCCCTGGTGCTCGAAGACGTCGAGTCGGCCAAGGCGCGCGGCGCCCATATCCTCGGCTATATCCGCGGCGTCGGCGAGGCGGCGGACACTTTCCACCGCACCCGCTCGAATCCCAGTGGCGAGGCGATCATCCGGGCCATCAACAATGCCCTGAACGATGCCGGGGTCGGCCCCGAAGACATCGACTATATCAACGCCCACGGCACCTCGACGCCCGAGAACGACAAGATGGAAGCCTTCGGCATCCAGCAGGTCTTCGGCGACCGGGCGCCGACCCTGCCGGTCTCGTCCAACAAGTCGATGATCGGCCATACGCTGACCGCGGCGGGCGCCGTCGAGGCGGCGATCTCGGTGCTGACCCTGGAACACCAGGTGCTGCCGCCGACGATCAACCACGACGATACGACCGACATCCCCCTCGACCTCGTGCCGAACGAGGCGAGGCCTGCCGATGTCGACCTGATCCTGTCCAACTCCTTCGGCTTCGGCGGGCAGAACGTCTGCCTCGTCATCGGCCGCAACCCGGCCTGACGGGGCCGGCGTGAGCGGCGACGCCGTCCTGGTGACCGGCGGCACGGGCGGCATCGGCGCCGCCCTGGTGCGCCGGCTCGCCCTCGACGGCTACCGGGTCAGCTTCACCTGGCGGAGCGACGCGGCCGCGGCCGAAGCCCTGGCGGAAAAGACCGGGGCAGAAGCGATCGCCCTCGACCTCGCCGACAGGGCTGCGGTCGACGGATTCGCGGCGACCCTGGCCGACCGGGAGTTCTATGCCGTCGTCCACAATGCGGGGGCGACCTATGACGCGCTGGCCGCGACCATCGACGTCGAGCGCGCTGCCGCCCTGTTCCAGGTCAATCTGTTTTCCTTCATGCGCATCGCCGGCGCCGCCCTGCGGCCGATGACCGCGGCGCGGCGCGGCCGGATCGTCGCCGTCGGCGCACTCGCCGCAGCGCGCGCCGTCGCCGGCAATGCCACCTATGCCGCCTCCAAGGCCGCCCTCGAAGCCTATGTCCGCACCGTGATGGCGGAAGTGGCGCGCCGCGGCGTGACCGCCAATGTCGTGGCCCCCGGCTGGATCGATACGAAAATGTCCGAAGCGCCACCTGCGCTGGCCAAGGCGATCCCGGCCCAGCGCCTCGGCAAGGCGGAAGAGGTGGCTGCCGCCGTCGCCTTTCTGTTGCGCGACGACGCCGCTTATGTCAATGGCACCACGCTCACGGTGGACGGGGGCCTCGGCGCCCTGCTGGCCGCCGCGAAATAGAGAGACAGAACGAGGATTTCGCCATGCTGGCGCTGCGCCTGATCGAGGAAGGCCGTACCGAACTCGTGGAGATGGAGACGCCGCCGGCGCCCCCGCCCGGCCAGATCCAGGTCCGCATGAAGACCGTGGCGCTCAACCATATCGACGTCTGGGGTCTGCGCGGCATGGCCTTCGCCAAGCGGAAGCTGCCCCTGACCGTCGCGGTCGAAGGCGCCGGCGAAGTGGTGGCGCTGGGCGACGGCGTGACCACGCATAAGATCGGCGACCGCGTCGCCCTCTATGCCGGCGTCACCTGCGGCCACTGCAAGCGCTGCCTCAAGGGCCAGGAAAACCTGTGCGAGAATATCGCCGGGATCATGGGCTTCCACATCGACGGCCTGGCTGCCCAATTCGTCAACCTCGACCCGCGCCAGGCGATCCATATCCCCGAGGGCGTGAACGACGTCGACGCCGCCTGCGCCACGACGACCTTCGGCACGGTCGAGCACATGCTGTTCGAGAACGCCAAGCTGGAGCCGGGCGAGACCATCCTGATCCAGGCCGGCGGCTCGGGCATCGGCACCACGGCGATCCGCATGGCCAAGCAGGCCGGCGCCTATGTCTTCACCACCGTCGGCTCGGACGAGAAGATCCAGAAGGTGCTCGACCTCGGCGCCGATGTCGCGATCAACTACAACAAGGACCGCTTCGAATCCATCGTGCGCCGCGCGACCGACAAGAAGGGCGTCGACGTTGTTTTCGAGCATGTCGGGCCGGATACCTGGGCCAAGTCCCTGTTCTGCCTGAAGCGCGGCGGCCGCCTGGTCACCTGCGGCTCGACGACCGGCGTCTCGGCCGAGACCAACTTGTTCCAGCTGTTCCAGATGCAGCTGCGCATCTTCGGCTCCTTCGGCGCCAATTTCGGCAATATCCGCTCGGGGCTCCAGAAGATGGCCGGGGGCCTGCGCCCGGTGATCGACAGCGAGATCGAGCTGGGCGACATCGGCACGGCGCTTCGCCGGATGCAGAGCCGCGACCTCTTCGGCAAGATCGTCGCCCATGTGCCGGCGTAAAATTATCGATAGACGATAATTTATTATTGCAGTCCGATAATTTCATGCCATTCTCCCACCGTCATCGCGGCGGGAGAAGGCTCATGACCGATCAGGATATCGTCGATTTCGTGCGCTTGCGCCGGCGTTCGGCCGCGCTCGCGGCGCTGACAAGGGCGGTCATGATCCTGCTGCCTCTCGCCGTCGTGCTCTATGGCGAGCTTGCGCCCGCCTTCGATCTTCTGACCATCGCCCGGGTGCCGGGGACGGCGGTCGCGGCCTTCGACCCGGCGACCCTGGCGCCCTGGCAGCGTCATGCCGGGGTCGGCGTCGTGCTGGTGTCCGTCCTCTTTCTCGTCGTCGGCCTGCACCATCTTCACCGCTGCTTCGCCAATTTCGCCAAGGGCCAGGCCCTGACGCGGGAGAACGCCCGCCATTTCAGCCGCTTCGGCGCCTGGATCGCGGCCGCCGTGGTCGCGTCCTTCCTAGCGACGCCGGTGCTGTCCGTCCTGTTCACCTTCGGGATGCCGGCGGGGCAGCGGCAGCTCGCCATCGGCCTCGACAGCAATCAGCTCGTCGCCCTGCTGGTCGCCGGCGGGGCCTGGATCGTCGGCGCGATCATGGCCGAGGGCGCGCGGGCAGCGGAAGAAAACGCCCAGTTCGTCTGATGCCGATCCGCGTCACCCTCGACCGCGTGATGGCGGAGAAGAAGGTGAAGTCCAAGGACCTCGCCGCCGGCATCGGCATTACCGAAGCCAATCTCTCCCTGCTCAAACAGGGCAAGGTGAAGGGCATCCGTTTCGAGACCCTGGAAGCCCTGTGCCTGCAGCTCGGCTGCACGCCGGGCGATCTGTTGCAGGTGGTGGAGGACGAAGCATGAGACGGCGTCTGATGATCCTTGTGCTGGGCCTGCCGGCCCTCGGCAGCCTCGCCGCCTGCGATCACTGGGACTGGCGCGACTCTGGCCGCACCATGCTGGACGGCACCTGCCGTGCCGCGAGCAACTGCAGCCGGTCGTGCGACGGACCGCAGGGCAAGGCCATGGGCAACTGCGACATCACGCCCGAGGCGCACTGAGCAGGATCAGCCGAGGAAAAGCCTGAAGTGCTGGCGCAGGGCCGGTACGGCTTTGGCGTCGAAATCGTCGATCAGGCTGCGGGAAAGGCTGTAATAGGCTTGCCGGCGCTCGGTGAAGGAGACGTCCTTGGCCAGGGTCTTGAACTTCTCGACCTCGACATGGGTGCGCGCAGTGCTGAGCCGGCCGGGATCGTCGGCGACGAAGTCGACCCCCAGGCGGACGGTGATCTTGAAGCCCTGTTCGTCGCGGAACAGGCCCTCGACACCGTTGGTGGTGGAGAGCCGTTCCTGCACGGCCGAGGCGTCGGTCACGGTGACGACCAATCTTCCGCTGCTGCCGGCGGCCTGGAGCCGGTCGCCCACCCAATTCTCCAGCGCGGTCTCGGGCGAGACGTCGAAATCCGCCTCGAGATGCCCCTCGCCCAGGGGCGAGAAGCGGTTGTCGATCGAAATGTCGGCCAGGTTGAAGAGCAGGGGCGAGCCTTCGAAACGGAAGGCCGGGAAGCTCGGCGCCGGATCGTGGGAACAGGCGGCAAGGCCGAGGGCGGGCACGGCCACGAGCAATTCACGGCGCGAGATCATGAGGACGCTCCTCGTCAGGGCTCCACCGTCGCGGGGTCGAAGGCGAAGCCGGCGTTGCAGAATTCGCAGGTGACCACGATTCGGCCATCCACCGCCATGTCCGCACGATCTTCGGGCGAAAATCGGGTGAGCACGGAGGCGATATGCTCGCGCGAGCAACGGCAGCCGACCGCCAGCTCGAGCTGGGAATAGACCCGGATGCCGTCCTCGTGGAACAGGCGCCAGACCAGTTCTTCCGCACGAAGGCCGGGGCCGACCAGTTCGTCGGCCGTGACGCTGGCGGCCTTGGCCCTGGCGTTGGCCCAATGGTCGTCGTCCGCCTCGTCGGGCAGGTGGCCGGCGGCATCGATCCGAGGGCCGGCGCTGCCATGCGGCAGGTGCTGGATCATCAGCCCGCCGGCGAGCCAGGGGCCGCCCGGCCAGGCGCGCCGCGCGGCGAGGCGGACCAGGGTCGGGATCTGCTCCGAATCGCGGAAATAGGTTTCGGCGCAGGCGGCGAGATCGGCCCCGTCCAGGGCCACGATGCCCTGATAGCGCTCGGTATCCGGCCCCTGGTCGATGGTCATGGCGAGATAGCCCTTGCCGACCAGGGCGGCGAGCGAGGGCGTGAGCCCCAGCGCCGCGACGGCCTCCGGCTCGAATTGGGCATAGCCGCGGAGTGCCCCCGGCGTGGCGAAATCCGAAACCATGAGCGAGAGCGGCCCGTCGCTCTTGGTCTGTACCGTGAAGCTGCCGTCGAATTTCACCGAATTGCCGAGCAGCGTGGCGACCACGATCATCTCGGCCAGCAGGCGCGAGACGGCATCGGGATAATCATGGCGCGACAGGATGGTGTCGACCACCGGGCCGAGCCGCACGATCCGCCCGCGCACGTCCAGGGCGTCGATCTGGAACGGCAGGACCCTGTCGTCCCCACGCTGATTGTCGTTCATGTGCTCAACGCCTCTGTACGAATGCCGCCGCCATGCCCGGGTGCGTCCCGGACATCCACGCGAACAACCGGCAGCGACGAGCTGCCGTGGCTGGCCGGGACAAGCCCGGCCATGACGAAGGATGTTACTGCGCCAGGCACCAGGTCAGGATGCCCTTCTGGGCATGCAGGCGGTTTTCCGCCTCGTCCCAGACGATGGACTGCGGGCCGTCGATCACTTCCGAGGTCACTTCCTCGCCCCGGTGGGCCGGCAGGCAGTGCAGGAACACCGCGTCCTTGGCCGCGAGGCCCATGCGCCGCGTATCGACGCGGTAGGGCGCCAGCAGGTTGTGGCGGCGCTCCGCCTCGGTGTCGCCCATCGAGACCCAGGTGTCGGTGACGACGGCGTCGGCCCCGTCGGCTGCCGCGTCGGCATCGGTGGTCAGGGTGACGTCGGCGCCTTCGGCCGCGGCCCAATCCATGATCTCGCGCGGGGGTGCCAGTTCGGTCGGGCAGGCCAGGCGGAGCTTGAAGTCGAAGCGGGCGGCGGCATGGATGAAGCTGCGCGCCACATTGTTGCCGTCGCCGAGCCAGGCGAAGGTACGGCCTTCGATCGAGCCCCGATGTTCCTCGTAGGTCATGATGTCGGCCATGATCTGGCACGGGTGCGACCAGCGGGTCAGGCCGTTGATCACCGGCACGGTCGCCGCATCCGCCATCTCGGTCAGGTTCGAATGGGCCGAGGTGCGCAGCATGATGGCGTCGACGAAGCGCGACAGCACGCGGGCGGTATCGGCGATCGTCTCTTCCCGGTTGAGCTGGAGCTCGGTGCCGAGCAGCAGCAGGGTCTGGCCGCCGAGCTGCCGCATGCCGACGTCGAAGGAGACGCGGGTCCGGGTCGACTGTTTCTCGAAGATCATCGCCAGGATGCGGCCGTCGAGCGGCCGGCCGGCGTCGGGCACGCCCTTGGGCATGCCGTGGCGCGCGGTCTTCAGCTTCTTGGCGCGGTCGAGGATGCCGCGCAGCGTCGCCTTGTCGAGGAGATCGAGATCGAGGAAATGCCGGGGGGCGGGAGAAAGGCCGATAACCGTCATGATGCTGCCTTCACCTCGGCCGCCAGGGCGGCACAGGCGGAATCGAGGCGCCGGGTGGCTTCCGCCACTTCGACTTCAGTGATGTTGAGCGGGGGCAGCAGGCGAATGGTGTTCTCGCCGCCGCCGACGCCGAGCAGGCCCTCGGCCCGCATGGCGGCCAGCAGGCGCTTGTTCTCGATGCCGTCGCGCACCTTGAGGCCGATCATCAGGCCGCGGCCACGCACGCCTTCGATGATGTCCGGATGGCTGTCGATGACGGCGCCGAGGGACTGCATCAGATGGCCGGCGATGGCATTCACATGGGGCAGGAATTCCGGCGCCAGCATGAGATCGAGCACGGCATTGCCGACCGCCATGGCGAGCGGATTGCCGCCATAGGTCGAGCCATGGGTGCCGGCGACCATGCCGACCGCCGCCTTTTCGGTGGCGAGGCAGGCGCCCAGCGGGAAGCCGCCGCCGATCGCCTTGGCCGTCGCCATGATGTCCGGGGTGACGCCGGCCCATTCATGGGCGAAGAGCTTGCCGGTCCTTCCCATGCCGCATTGGACCTCGTCGAGCACCAGGAGGATGCCGTGCTCGTCGCACAGCGCCCGGATCTCGCGCATCTTGGCGTCGGAGAGCGGGTTGATGCCGCCCTCGCCCTGGATCGGCTCGAACAGGATGCCCGCGGTCTCCGGCCCGATCGCCGCCTTCACCGCCTCGATGTCGCCGAAGGGGACATGGTCGAAACCATCCATCGGCGGGCCGAAGCCTTCGATCAGCTTCTTCTGGCCGGCGGCGGCGATGGTTGCCAGGGTGCGGCCGTGGAAGGCGCCTTCGAAGGTGATCAGGCGATAGCGCTCGGGATTGCCGGTCGCCGAATGATATTTGCGCGCCGTCTTGATCGCGCATTCGACCGCTTCCGCACCCGAGTTGGTGAAGAAGGCGTAGTCGGCGAAGGTGGCCTCGGTCAGGCGCTTGGCCAGCAGCTCCTGCCCCGGGATGCGGAACATGTTGGAGGTGTGCCAGACCTTGCCCGCCTGTTCGGTCAGGGCCTTCACCAGATAGGGATGGGCGTGGCCGAAGGCGCAGACCGCGATGCCGGCCGCGAAGTCCAAGTAACGTCGGCCGTCCGTCGACACCAGCCAAGCGCCCTCGCCCTTTTCGAAGGCGAGATCGACGCGCGCGTAAGTCGGCAGGACGGCGGAGGTAGACACGGGGATTGCTCCTGAAAATAGAAAACCCGCCAAGCCGCCCGCATCCCACCACGGAACACGACGCCGCCAGCAGGTCCCGGCACAGAAGAGCGGCAGAGTAAATAGTGCCGCCCTGGCTCTGTCAACGTTTCTGCCCGATTCCGCCTACCAGGTCTCGACGAAAGGACGAAGCTCCAATTCATGACTCCAGGCCGAGCGGGGCTGAAGATGAAGTTGCCAATAGGTTTCGGCGATCGCTGCGGGATCGAGGCAGGTATCGGCACCGCGTGCCTCGACGAAGCCGGGCATGAAGCGATGGATGCGCTCGCCATTGACCACGCCGTCGATGACGACATGAGCGACATGCAGGCCCTGGGGTCCGAATTCCCGCGCCATGGCCTGGGCGATCGCCCGCAGGCCGGCCTTGGCCGAGGCGAAGGCGGCGAACATCGGCCGGCCGCGCAGCGAGGCGGAGGCGCCGGTGAAGATCAGCGTGCCGCCCTGATCGGCCATCGCCTTGACCGCCCCCTGGCCGACCAACATGCCGGCCAGCGGCCCCTGGCGCCACATGCCCTCGAGAAATTCGGGGGTCAGTTCCATGAAGGACATGGGCCAATTGCCGCCCACGTTGAAGACCACCAGGACCGGCCGGCAGCCGTCCGCTGCGACGCGGGCGAAGACGGCCTCGACCTCGGCCTTCACGGTGGCGTCGCAGGAAAGGGCCATGGCCTCGCCGCCGTCGGCCTCGATCTGGGCGACCACGCCCGCCATCTTGTCCGGGTGGCGGCCGGCGACATAGGTCTTCAGGCCGCCGTCGGCGGCACGGAGGGCGACGGCGCCGCCCACCCCCTCGATCGGGCCGACGCCGAAGACGACGGCGGCCGGTGTCATAGTGTCGCTCATATCGTTGTTTCCTCCTCCTGATCCGGGCGTCCGAGACCTAACCATCGGTCGCGCCGGCGGCACAAAAGCAACCAGAGTTGACGCCGGCCCGGCCGCGAGGGCAATCTCGCCCCGTGCCAGCCGGCGGAGCCCAGCGATGCGACAGCCTCTTCTCGCGATCCTGCTTGCACTCGGCATTTCCGGCTGTGCCGGCGTCGGCATCCCCGCGACCGACGATCCCGCCGCCAAGCTCCGCGAAGCGCGCTACCTCTACAGTGAGGCCGGACGGCCGGCCCGCGCCAAAGCCCTGATCCAGGAGGCGATGGACGCATCGAGCCAAGCCGGGGATAGCACCGGCATCGCCATGGCACACCGCGAATATGCCTATTTCCTGTCGACCCCGGGCACGGAGGCCATCGTCTCCGACGGCCCGGCGCCGGCCGATACGCCGGTGGCGCCGGAGCGCCTGCGCCGGGCGCTCGCCGAGATGCAGGAGGCCAGCCGCCTCCTCGGCCAGACGGATCATTACGACCTCCTCTCCAACACCTCGGTGGGCGAGGCGCGGATCGCCCAGGCCCTGGGCGACCGGGCGGGCGCCTGCGCCGCCCTGACCCGCAGCTTGGCGGCGAGCGCCCGGCAGGATGCGGCCGTGCCCGGGCGTCAGCCCCTGCTGCCGCCCGGGGTCGCCAGTTTCGCGGAACTGATCGCCAAACTGCGCCGAGATTACGGCTGTCCGCCCTGAGTCCGCGGCCACCGGGATCGCCTTCTGGGCCTCAAGCCAGCGCTTCCTCGACGAAGTCCAGCCGGTCCTGGCCGAAGAACATCTCGCCGTCGACGAAGAAGGTGGGCGCGCCGAAGGCGCCGCGGGCCGCGGCTTCCTCGGTATTGGCCTTCAGCTTCTCCTTCACCGCGGGATCGTTGATCAGGGCGGTGAAACGCTCCGGGTCCAGGCCGGCGGCGGTCAGCACCTCGGCCACCACGGCGGGGTCGCCCATGTTGCGGTCGTCGCGCCAGATCGCGTCGTAGACGGTGTCGCAATAGGTCCGGAAGTCTGCCGAGCCGTCGTAGCCGGCGGCGCCCCGCATCAGGCTGATCGTGTTGATGGGAAAGGCGCTGTTCAGGAGGAAAGGCACGCCGAACTTGCGGGCGAAGCGTTGCAGGTCGTTGAACAGATAGACGCCCTTGGCCGGCACCGTGGCAGGCGCCACATTGCCGGTCGCCTTGAACAAGCCGCCCAGCAGCATGGGGATCGGCTTCACCGTGGCGCCGGTCCGTTCGGCGACGCTGCCGATGCGGCGCCAGGCCAGATAGGCGGCCGGGCTGCCGAAATCGAAATAGAATTCCACTGTTTTCGGTGTCGGGTCTTGGGGCATGGGGGGGTTCCTCACCAGTTTTCCGACCAGGGGCGCAGGTCGAGTTCGTGGGTCCAGGCATCGCGCTTCTGGCTGTGCAGGGACCAATAGGCATCGGCGATATGATCCGGGTTCAGGATGCCGTCCTGCGCCCGGGTCGCGTAGAGGTCGGGAAAATTGTCGCGGATGAAGGCGGTGTCGATGGCGCCGTCGATGATCGTATGGGCGACATGGATGCCCTGCGGGCCCAACTCGCGCGCCATGCTCTGGGCCAGGGCGCGCAGCGCGTGCTTGGCCCCGGAAAAGGCGGAGAAGCCGGCCCGGCCGCGCACGCTCGCCGTCGCCCCGGTGAAGATGATGGTACCGCGGCCGCGCGCCGCCATCACCCGCGCCGCCTCCCGCCCGGTCAGGAAACCGGCGAAACAGGCCATTTCCCAGACCTTGTAATAGACCCTTGCGGTCGTCTCGGTGACCAGGTAGCGGACATTGGCGCCGATGTTGAAGACCATGACCTCGACCGGGCCGATCGCCCCTTCGATATGGCTGAACAGGGGCGTCACCGCCTCCTCCCGCCGGGCATCGACGCCGAAGGCATGGGCGGTGCCGCCGGCCGCGCGGATCTCCTCGACCAGGGGTTCCAGCTTGTCGGCGTTGCGGCGGACGACGCAGGCGGCGAAGCCCTCGCGGGCGAAGCGCCTGGCGATGGCACCGCCCAGCGCGTCGCCGGCGCCGATGACCAGGGCGACCGGTTTGACCATTGCTGCCTCCCACTTCGCTGCCGGGGGACGCTTTCCCCATTGCAATTCTGCATGATTTGCGTCATCCAGAATCAGGATGATCCCGATCATGCAGATCGTCAAGCGGGGGAGACGGGATGGGCTATTCCCAGGCGCAGAAACAGGCGAACCACGACCGCATCCTGGATGCGGCGATCGACCTTCTGCGCCGCAAGGGCCTGGAACACACCGGCATCGCCGAGGTGATGCGCGCCGCCGGCCTGACCCACGGCGGCTTCTACAGCCATTTCGAGAGCCGCGAGGCGATGGTCGAGGAAGCGCTGAACCGCGCCTTCGCGGCCGACGAGGCCCGGCTCGAAAAGGCGGTGGCCCGGAGCAGCCGGCACCAGCGCGCCGCCATGATCGAGGCCTATCTGTCGCCCCAGCACCGCGACGATCCGGTGCACGGCTGCGCCGCCGCGGCCCTGGCCGGCGACGTCGCCCGGGCCGAGGCGCCCGCCCGCCACATCTTCACCGAACAATTGAAGCGCTACCGCGACCGCATCGCCCCCCTGATCCCGACCGAGCGCGGCAAGGCGGAAGGGCACGCCCTGTTCGGCGTCGCCGCCATGATCGGCGCCCTGCTGCTGTCGCGCGCGGTCGACGACGAAGAGCTTTCGGAGTCCATCCTGGCGGCCACCCGCCGCCACCTGATGGAGCGTATGGAAGAGCCTGAACCAGAAAACACCGACAAGAAACCCCACCAGAAGAACGCCCAGAGGAGAGCGAAATGAGCGGACCCTTCGATTTCACCGGCCAGCATGTCTTCGTCGCCGGCGGCACCAGCGGCATCAACCTCGGCGTCGCCGAAGCCTTCGCCAAGGCGGGCGCCAAAGTCACCGTGCTGTCGCGGAAGCAGGACAAGGTCGATGCCGCCGTCGCCAAGCTGAAGGGCCATGGTGCCGAGGCCCAGGGCTTCGCGGGCGACGTGCGCGACGCCGCCCGGATCGAGGCCGTCTTCGCCGAGGCGGTCGCCGGCTTCGGCGAGCTGAACGTGCTGATCTCCGGCGCTGCCGGCAATTTCCCGGCCCCGGCGCTGGGCATTTCGCCGAACGGCTTCAAGTCGGTCGTCGATATCGACCTGCTCGGCACCTTCCATGTCGTCAAGGCGGCCTTCCCGCACCTGAAGAAGCCGGGCGGCTCGATCGTCAACATTTCGGCGCCCCAGGCCTATATCCCGATGGATTTCCAGATGCAT
Organism: Zavarzinia sp.; assembly: GCF_041650655.1. Classification (GTDB taxonomy): domain Bacteria; phylum Pseudomonadota; class Alphaproteobacteria; order Zavarziniales; family Zavarziniaceae; genus Zavarzinia. Next base: position 5,071 of record NZ_JBAZKR010000044.1, on the reverse strand, counting down.
GTCTGCGCCGCCAAGGCCGGCGTCGACATGATCACCCGCGTCGGCGCGCTCGAATGGGGCGGCTTCGGCGTGCGGCTGAATTCGGTGGTGCCCGGCCCGATCGAGGATACCGAAGGCATGGCCCGCCTGGCGCCGACGCCGGAAGCGGCGGAAGCCACGCGCCAGTCCGTCCCCCTCGGCCGCTACGGCACCAAGGACGACATCGCCAATACCTGCATGTTCCTGGCCAGCCCCTATGCCACCTATATCTCGGGCGCGATCATCCCGGTCGACGGCGGCTGGAGCCTGGGCGGCGTCGCCGCCATGTCGGCGACCATGAAGCGGGCCTTCATGGGCCAGTAACCGGGGGCCGGCCCGACACTTGGTTGACGGGCCGGCCCACGCGCATAGATTGGATGCCATCGGTTCCCAAGGATTTTGGGGCGGGGAGAGCGCGGTGGCCTATGTCTCGACCAATTACAAGACGAACCCCAAGGCCCCGCTCGGCCAATGGGTGTGCACGCGAAGCTCGGCCGAGGGGCCCTTCGAGGCGGAACCGCCCAAAGACAAGACCCATGGCCCCGATTTCTGCGGCCAATGCGTGTCCTTCGTGACCACGGTCTGCTCGACCATTCCGGTCGGTACCGGGGCCTGGAAGCAGGGCGCGCTGGTCAAGGGCAATGCGGAAATCAAGGCCGGCACCGCCATCGCCACCTTCAAGGACGGCGTCTACCGGGGCCACGCGGCGATCTACGACAGCCAGGATGTCACGGGCATCACGGTCTATGATCAATGGGTGACGGCGCCCGCCAACGCGATCCACAAGCGCGTGCTCCGCTTCGGCGCCCATGGCAATTCCAACAACGGGGACAATTTCTATGTCGTCGAATAGGGGAATCCTGGCGCTCGCCCTGCTGCTCGCCCCCGGCCTGGCGCAGGCGGCGGAGGTGGCCTGCCCGGCCGCCCAGGGCGGTGCCCCGCTCGCCAATGTCACTCTGTTCGACGGCCCGCCGGAGGAACTGGCCTCGCTGGTGCCGGACGATTCGACCCGGGACAAGAACGGCGATACGCGCTCGACCTGGGATGTTTCCTATATTCCGCAGGCCGGGCGCACGCTCTATGTCCAATGCGACTACGGCAAGGCCACGGCACCAGTGACCCTGAAGGCGGAGGGCGTCCAGTCCTGCGCCTTCGTCCAGCACAAAGACAAGACGCTATCCCTCACCTGCCGTTGACCACGGCGCGGATCTCGCTCCGCCGGATGCCGAGGTCGGCCAGCAGGTGGTCGTCGAGATGCGAGAGATAGCGGATCGCCGCCCGCCGCTCGAAGAAGCCGACGAGGGCGGCGAGCAGGCCGCGCGACTCCGCCGGGGCCTCGCGCCGGGCGGAAACGGGGAAGCGAATGATCCGGGCCGAAGACATGATTCCTCCTTCGGGCGCGAAGGCGCCCGCCTTGCCTGTTTCGGGCGCGAAGGCGCCCGCCTTGCCTGTTTCGGGCGCGAAGACGCCCGCCTTGCCTGTTTCGGGCGCGAAGGCGCCCGCCTTGGCTGCTGCTCGATGGTGGGGGAGCGGCGCCACCGCCGATCCGATGGGCAGAGGAGACCATGGGCGCTAAAATACATCAATTTTATTGTTTTTATTGAAATCATAGCCATTGTTTATCGATGCGCGATATCAACCTGGACCAGCTCCGCAGCTTCCTGACCGTCGCCCGGCTGGGCAGTTTCTCGGCCGCGGCGCGCGAATTGAACCTGAGCCAGCCGGCGGTGAGCGTGCAGCTCCGCGAACTCGAAGCCCGACTCGGCGTCCAACTGCTCGACCGGCTCGGCAAGCGCGCCTATCCGACCCTGGCGGGGGAAGAGCTGATCGCCCATGGCGAGCGCATCGCCGCGGCGGTCGAAGCGGCGGAAGCGGCCATGCGGCGCCACCGCGACGGTTTCCTGGGCCGCGTCAGGATCGGTACCGGGGCGGCGACCCTGACCTATCTGCTGCCGCCCGTGCTGCGCCGCCTGCGCGACGCCCATCCCAACATCGAGGTTTCGGTGGCGACCGGCACCACGATCGACATGGTCGAGCACCTGATGGCCAACCGCATGGACATCGGCATCGTGACCATGCCGGTCGACCATCCGGGGATCGAAACCACGCCGATCGACACCAAGGAACTGGTCGCCATCCTGCCGATCGGCCAGGACGGCCTGCCGCCCGTGCTGCGCCCTTCCGACCTCGCTCACCTGCCCCTGGTGATCGAGCACCGGGCCTCCAACCTGACCGCGCTGGTGCTGAACTGGCTGGCGGCGGGCGGCGTCACGCCCCAGCCGATCCTGGAATACGACGGGCTCGAGGCGGTGAAGGCGATCGTCGGCGCCGGCCTCGGCTATTCGATCCTGCAGCGGGAGGCGACAAGGGGCGGCGTCGCCGTCGACCAGCTCGCGGTCCATCCGCTCGACCCGCCCCTGCCGCGGGAGATCGCGCTCGCCCGGCGGCGGGACAAGCCGGTGGACCGGGCGCTCGCCATCGTACAGGAAGCCCTGCTCGAACTGCGGCCGGCCTGAAAGCGCTTGAGCACGGGCCGCCGCCGCCCCATCTTGAGGCCCATCATGCCGCTGACCGATGTCCTCCGCCGCTTCCTGCCGATTCGCCTGGGCGGCATCCGCCCGCCGACCGTCGCCGTGCTGCGCCTCGACGGCATCATCGGCGCCATGGGCGGGCTCCGCCCCGGTCTTTCCATCCCCTCGACCGCCGGGCTGATCGAACGGGCCTTCAGCGTGAAGCCGCTCACCGCCGTCGCCCTGGTGATCAATTCGCCGGGCGGGGCGGCTGCGCAATCGGCCCTGCTGCACGACCGGATCCGCGCCCTGGCCGAGGAGAAGAAAGTCCCCGTCTTCGCCTTCTGCGAGGATGTCGCGGCCTCCGGCGGCTATATGCTGGCGCTGGCGGCGGACCGGATCTATGCCCACCCGATGTCGATCGTCGGCTCGATCGGCGTCATCTCCGGCGGTTTCGGCTTCGAGAAGGCGATCGAGAAACTGGGCATCGAGCGGCGCATCTATACGGCCGGCGCCAACAAGCGCCGCCTCGACCCCTTCCTGCCCGAGAAGGCGGAAGACGTCGAACGGCTGAAGGAACTCCAGGCCGACATCCACGAAGGCTTCAAGGCCATGGTGGTGGCGCGCCGCGGCGCCCGCCTGACCGGCAGCCCGGACGAGCTTTTCACCGGCGACGTCTGGACCGGCACGCGCGCCGTCGACCTCGGCCTGACCGATGGCACGGGCGACATCCGTTCGAAGCTGCGCGCCGAATACGGCCCCAAAGTACGTTTAGTGCCGATCGCGGCCAAGCGCCGGCTGTTCCCGCTCGGCCCCCGCCTCGCCCGCGGGCTGGCGGCGGATGCCATGGGTGCCGTCGAGGCGCGGGGCCTGTGGTCCCGCTTCGGTCTCTAGGGGGAGGGCGGCATGTTCGCTCTGCTGTTCAAGGCCTTCGCCATCCTGCTGGCGCTCGGCCTCGCCTATGTCTCGATCAAGCGGGCCGTGCTCGGCAGCCAGCCGAAACGGACCGAGGCACCGTCCCCGCCGTCCCCGAAGCCGACCGAGACCATCGAGGCGGACGACCTTGTGCGCTGCCCTTCCTGCGGCACCTATCGTCCGGCGGGCCAATCCTGCTCGACCCCCGGTTGCCCGGCACGACCGACATGACCCGGGGCGGGTGCCCGTGATAGCCTGTGCTCCGCGGACAGCTTCGCTGAGGGGCAATCGATGGGCGATCCAGGCTTTGGCTACCGGCCACCGCGAATACGATTGTTCGAAGGGCAACTGAAGCTCGATCCCTCGATCGCCCAGACCATGCTGGACCTCAAGGCCCAGTCGGGCGGCGCGACCGCGCTGCCGCAATGGCTGCAACCGAATTTCCAGCTTCTGATGCCGCATTGGGATGCCATCCTGGGCCCCGGCCCCAACCCGCCCTTTCTATCCGTGCCCGCCTGGTCGCCCACCGCCGGCCCGGGCTACCAACCCATTCCCGCCCCCAAACCCTTGAGCAAGCCGGGGGCCGGCCCCGAAACGCCCAGGGCCGGCGAGATTTCCGACCTGATCGCCGCCCTCTATGCCGTGCCGGCGGTGCAGGGGCTGGTACAGCAGGCCCATGCGGTCGGGATGCGGCGGCTCGGCGAACTGCGTGACGACTGGCGGGGCGCCAGCGGCGGCGAGCGCGTGCTCATGGTCTCGGTCAGCGGCCTCGTGGTCGGCGCCATCGTCACGCCCATCCTGGCCTATCGGCCGACACGCGACTTCGCCTTCGGCATGATCAAGGACAAGGACATCCCGGTCCCCGGTGTCGAGGGCCTGTCCTTCAAGATCATGGAGCGGGGCGCCGGGGCGACCGTGCCCCTGGGCGTAACCGGCCTTTCCGCTTCCGGTCATTACAATGCGCCGGCGGGCAAGGCGCCGGACTATGGCGCCAGCGTCACCTTCGACCTCGCCGCCTTCCTGCGCGCAAGGAAATGAGCCGCCGGGCCATGCGTGGCGCGGACGGGACGACCCCACACAGGCAGGGTTGACCCGGGGGGGCACGGCTCATTACCTTGCGCCCACCTTCATACCTGTTCAGGTAAGCCATCCCATGTCGGCGCCGACGGCGGCGAAAGCCCCGCCCTTCCAGGAACTGATCCTCACCCTCCAGACCTATTGGGCCCGTCAGGGCTGCGTCTTGATGCAGCCCTACGACATGGAGGTCGGCGCCGGTACCTTCCACCCGGCGACCACGCTGCGCTCGCTCGGCCCCAAGCACTGGAACGCCGCCTATGTCCAGCCCTCGCGCCGGCCGAAGGACGGCCGCTATGGCGAGAACCCGAACCGGCTGCAGCATTATTACCAGTTCCAGGTCCTGATGAAGCCGAGCCCGGCCAATATCCTGGACCTCTACCTGGGCTCGCTGGCGGCGCTGGGCATCGACGTCGACAATCACGACATCCGCTTCGTCGAGGACGACTGGGAGAGCCCGACGCTGGGCGCCTGGGGCCTCGGCTGGGAAGTCTGGTGCGACGGCATGGAGGTGACCCAGTTCACCTATTTCCAGCAGGTCGGCGGCCTCGACG